>JANYHY010000832.1 GCA_025362165.1 Myxococcales bacterium
CCTTCGAGCGCGAGCGCGTGCACCAGGTGCTGACGTCCGCCGACGTAGCGATGTCCACCGAGAGCGCGCACCACACGACAAGCCTGCGCCACCGTGGTGATGCCGAGGTCGTGTCCGATCATTCCTTGAGCCCGAAGAACGTCTCGATGCGACGAAGGAGGCGCACCGCTTCCTCCTTCGCGAACTGCGCCTTCTGCTCGTCCGCGAGGCCATCTTGTGCGGCGACGAGCTCCGCGCGCCGCGTCGCCATGGTCTTGCTCATCTCTTTGGCGATCTCTGGTCGAGCGACCATGATCTCCGCGAAGCCAGCTTTGTCGAGGCGGTAGCACTCGACGTCCGTCTTGGCGATCACGTCTGCGGCGCGCGGCTCACCTGTCATCATCCCCATCTCGCCGAAGAAGCCGGGCGCTGTGATGCTCGTGAGCACGCGCGTCTCTCCGCCATCGGTGATCTGGATGTTCACGGTCCCGCTAAAGAGGATGTAGAGCCAGTGCGCGACGTTGCCCTTGTGAGTGACGAGCTCGCCACGCACGAACGGAGCAAAAACCAGGTGATCCGCGACCGTCTCGCGCTCTTCGTCCGTGAGAGCCTTGAAGAGATCCATTTGCTGGACGGCGTGCAACCGTTGCCCGCGATGGCGCGCGCGCCGAGCCGCGTCGTCTTCTTCGGCGGCAAAGAACGTCGTGTTGGTCGTGCGCGCGAAAGGGATCGCTGCGCGCTTGAGCGCCATGTAGATGCGCTGGCGCACGAGGGAGCTCGTGGGATCGTCGACGGCCAAGTCCGTGAGCCAGTAGCGAACGGCGTAGTAAGCGAAGCTGTCGCGGTTGTCCTTCGCGAAGTCCATCACGATGCAGTGCGGCTTCGGATCCTGCGCGACGTTCGGGATCGAACCCTGCTGCAGCGCCTCGTTGACGACGTCCATCACGCGTGACGGCGAGTAGCGGAAGTCGACGTTGAAGTAGATCCAATACCGGTACTGCTTCGGGTGGCCCTCGCGCTTGCCGAGCACGATGATCTGGCCGGACAAGAGGACTGAGTTCGGCACGATGAGCGTGCCCCAATCACGCGTCTCGAGCACCGTGTGCCGCCAGTGGATCGCCTTGACCTTGCCTTGTCTGCCGTTCTCGAGCGCGATCCAGTCGCCGACGTGAATGGAGCCGTCGAGCTGCAGCGCGACGCCGCCGATCACGTTGCCAAGTGTCGTCTGGAGCGACAGCGCGAGCACGGCAGAGACGACCGCAGAAGCGCCGAGGACGCTCGACGGGTTCACGCCCGCGCCGTGGAGCGCGCCAAACGTCGCGACGATGTACGCGCCAGCGATGACGAGATCGCTCGCGATCACCGGCACGGAGATGGCGAGCGCAGGCACCAGGACGTTGAACACCGCCGTCACGATGAGGTTGATGACGAGGAACGCCTCGAACAAGCTCGACGCGAACTCCATCCGCTCGTGCCACACGACCGAACCCGACGCGTGCAGGACCGACGAAGCGACCTCGGCCGTGAGAGACAGCACGAAGAGGATCAGCATTCGCCGCAGCTCGTGCCGGCGCGAAGGTTGGAATCGATTGACGAGCAGCGCCACGAGCACGATGCACGCGAGCAAAATCCAAATCGCATAGCGCTCACGCGCCTGTTCGAACCACGACTCCAAAAGAGGCCCCCTGTCTTAAATCGTCATGCGAACGCTGCGTCCATCAGCATCCTCTGCTCGAGCGCGTGGCTCGATCGGCTGCCGGTCGCGGGGCTCGCGCTCTCTGCCCGCGCCACGACGGTGAGTCGGCGCGCGCCGATGATGGAGGGGAGGTTGGCGTTCATGAAGTACCAGGCCCCCATGTTGCGCGGCTCTTCTTGGATCCACACGAGCTCGGTGCTGTCCCCGTAAGCGGCGAGCACCTTCGGCAGCGAGCCGTCGAGCGGGTAGAGCTGTTCGACGCGCACGATCGCGACGTCATCGCGACCAGACTTCTTTCGAGCGTCCAGCAGATCGTAGAAGACCTTGCCCGAGCACAAGAGGACGCGCTTGCACTTGCCAGGCTCGACGCTGTCGTCGCCGATCACGCGTTGGAAGGCGCCCGTCGCGATCTCGTCGAGCGTGCTGACCGCGTCCTTGTGACGCAACAAACTCTTGGGCGTCAACACTACGAGCGGCTTGCGCCACGGGCGGAGCACTTGGCGGCGCAGCACATGAAAGAACTGCGCGGGCGTCGTCAGGTTGCACAACTGGATGTTGTCTTCTGCCGCCAGTTGCAAGAAGCGCTCGACGCGCGCGCTGGAGTGCTCCGGACCTTGGCCCTCGAACCCGTGCGGCAACAGCATCACCAGCCCGCTGAGGCGCAGCCACTTGTCCTCCGCCGAGGTGATGAACTGATCGACGATCACTTGCGCTGTGTTGAGGAAGTCTCCGAACTGCGCCTCCCAGACGACGAGGCCATCGGGGCGATCAAGGCTGTAGCCCCACTCGAACCCGAGCACGCCGGCCTCCGAGAGAGGGCTGTCGATCACGTCGAACCGACCTTGCGTGGGCGAGAGGTGCGCGAGCGGGCGATGGGGCGCGCCAGTGTTCATGTCGAAGAGCGTTGCGTGGCGGTGCGTGAACGTCCCGCGCTGAGAATCTTGACCTGTCAACCGTACCGGCACGCCGAGCGTGAGCAGCGACGCGTAGGCGAGGTGCTCTGCTGCGCCCCAGTTGAGAGGCTTGTTTGCGTGCGCGTTGCCTTTGCGGTCGTTGACGAAGACTGCGTGAACCTTCGGGTTCGGCACGAAGCCGCTGGGCAGCTCCGCCATCTTGTCTGCGAGCGCGAGCAGCGTCTCCTTGGGCACCGACGTGTCGACGTCGGGTACGGCTGCGTCCGGCCCGCCCTTGTAGCGAGCCCACACGCCCTGCATCGCGCTTGGCGGCTTGAGGTAGTCACCGCTCCGCGCCTCCGCGAGCTGCGCGTCGAGGACGGCCTTGCGCGCTTCGGCGATCTGCTGCGCTTGCTCGCGCGTGAGCTGTCCTGCCGCGACGAGCCGCTCGACGTACATCTTTCGAACGCCGGGCTTGTCATCGATGAGCGCGTACATCCGCGGCTGCGTGAAGCGCGGCTCATCGCCTTCGTTGTGGCCGTACTTTCGGTAACAGTACATGTCGATGACGACGTCCTTGCCGAACCGCTGGCGGAACTCCACCGCGAGCTTGCTGACGACGATCACGGCCTCGGGGTCCTCGCCGTTCACGTGGAACACTGGGACCTTCATCATGCGCGTGATGTCCGTGCAGTAACGGGTCGAGCGGGAGTCTCCGGGGAGCGTAGTGAAGCCGATCTGGTTGTTGACGACGATGTGGATCGTCCCGCCCGTCGTGTAGCCCTCCAACCCGGCCAAATTCAGCGTCTCTGGCACGATGCCTTGTCCCATGAACGCCGCGTCGCCGTGCACGAGCAGCGGCATCACGTCCTTCTTGTGGCCCTCTTGCACCGAGCGCTCTTGCTTGGCGCGCACGCGACCTTCGACGACGGGATTGACCCACTCGAGGTGCGACGGGTTGAAGCACAGGGTGAGGTGCACGCGGTTGCCGGCCTCAGTGGTGACGTTGCTCGAGTAGCCGAGATGGTATTTCACGTCGCCGCCGCCGAGGAATCGATCGGGGTGCTTGTCGTCGAAGCCGGCGAAGATCTCGCGCGCCTTCTTGCCCATCGTGTTCACGAGCACGTTGAGGCGTCCGCGGTGCGCCATGCCCAACACGATCTCGGACACGCCGCGATCGCCAGCCTCCTCAATGAGCACGTCGAGCATCGCGATGAGACTCTCCGCGCCCTCCGCGCTGAAGCGCTTCTCGCCGACGTAGTTCTTCGCGAGGAACTGCTCGAACGCCTCAGCGTCCGTGAGCTTGGTGAGGATTCGGATCGCGTGGTCACGGCTCATGGTCACGCGGTTCTTGGTGCTCTCCATCGCGTCGCGCAGCCACACGCGCATCTCGGGAGACTCGAGGTGCGTGAACTCCACGCCGATCGAGCCGCAGTATGTCTCCTTCAAGTGCGCGACGAGCGCCCGCAGCGTCGCCTTCTCTCCGATCCCCTTGACGTTGATCGTGGGGAACGTGCGCTCGAGATCTGCGTCCGCGAGGCCAAAATTAGGCAGCGCGAGCTCGTCACCACCGTTGGGCGTGGCGTTGAGCGGATCGAGGTTCGCGTAGAGGTGACCGCGCACGCGATAAGCGTTGATGAGCTCATAGACGCGCCCACCCGCGGCCGCCTCAGCCAACATGCCGGGCGGCGGAATCGATTCGCGCGGCATGTCGAGCTGAAGCTCGATGACCGGAGCGTGGCCGTTCAGCTGCTTGGGTGAGGTGCTGTTGGCGGGGGCTACTCTTGACGAGTCAGCTATCGAGTCCTTGGGCGAGTCCTTGGGCGAGTCCTTGGGCGAGTCCGTGGGCCTCGCGGTCTCACCGAAGAACGCACGCCACTTCTCGTCGACGCTTTGAGGGCTCTGCTGCCAGCGCGCGTGGAGGTCTTCCACGTACCCCGCGTTGATTCCAAACTCTTCGAACATGTTGCTCGTGGACGCTTTAGCGCAAATCGTCTCGATGGACAGGACCTTGATCGTGCCAAAGGCGCGAGCAACTAGGGTCGGCTAGGAGTGCTTGCTCAGCCAAGCGGAGAGATCCGCGTTGGGGTCCATCGCCACCAACATCGCGTCGACCGTGATCGCGGTCACCGTCGTGCCTGCAGGGGCGACGTGGACACCAGCGGCGTCACGCCAGACGATCACACGCACCGCCTGAGAGGTCGCGATCTGCGCCACAGCGCCCTGCGTTGGAGCTGCATTGTAGAACGGCGCGCCTATCCGCGTGCGCTCGGCCTCCAGGTTGGCGAACTCGCTGCCTCCCATCGTCTCGGTGGGCCACGCATCAGCTTCTGTCGCCGTCCCGAGCGCCGCGGGAGGTAGCGTCGGCATCTGCGAACGAGGGTCCTTCGCGGACGGCGGCTGCGCGATGTCCGTGTCCGTGCGGTCATCGTCCTTCGGCGGGATCGATTTCCTGCCAGCTTTCTTGCCAGGCGGAGGTGTCTTCGATCCCGGTCGCGCCTGAGCGAGAGGCCGCACGGATCCCGCGGGCGGTCGCGGTGCAACGGATGGAGCCTTCGGAGCTTGCGGCGCCTTGGACGCGAGAGGCTGCGGCGCCATCGGAGGTCGCGATGGAGTCACCCCAGGCACGTGAGGCGTCGGCGCTGGTCTTGGCAGCTGAACCGAGGCGGGAGGACGGCTGAGCGGCGGCGGTGGCGAAGACGCTGTGATCTCCGCCACGGCCTTCGCGAGCTCGAGCGCGCGCGTGTCGTCTTCGACCTCGGACGCGGCCTCGGCAGCGCGACGCAGCCACTTGATGGCCTCACCCCGCTCGCCCTGCGTCCACTGCGCCTCCGCGGTCGACAAGGCCCACGCCACGTCTTCGTGATCACTCTTTTTGGGAGCCGGGATCATCGCGCAAACGAGTCTCCGTCATTGCGGTCATGCTGGGAAGCCAATTGATCGGAGCTCGTTGACGAACGTGGCGGGCAGCTTTCCCTCCGCGCGCTCGGGTCGGCCGCCACCACGACCGTTCAAGCGCGCCGCGGTCTCCTTCAACCACGCTCCGCAGTCGAAGCTCGCTGCGCTCCCTCTTTGCACGATGACGAGGACCTCACCCGAGGCCTCTCGCGAGCCGCAGATCGCGACGACGTCTTCGCGAGCGGTGAGCCTCCCCGCTAGCGTGCGCAGCGCACCCACGTCGTCTCCTTCGCGCAGCACGCGCACCACGGTCGTGCCGCTCGCGTCGCGGGGACAGGCCGAGAGCACCTCGTCAGCGACGTGACGCACGAGCTCTCCGCGCGCCTTGGCCAAAGCGTCCACGCGGTCTGCTAGCTCCGCACGCAAACGCGCCACGCCTGCGGGTACGTCAGCGAGCCCGCACGTCATGTCGCGCATCAGATCACCGAGCAGCTTGTCCTTGGCTCGCGCGTCCACCAGCACGCGAGCAGAAGCCAAGAACGTCGCGCGTATCTTCCCTTTGATTCGCTCCATCCCCGTCACGCGAACCGCACCGATCTGCCCCGAGCGTGTGACGTGTGTGCCGCCGCAGGGCGTGAGGTCGAAGCCGGCGACCTCCACGATGCGCACGCCGGTCTGCACTTTCGGCGCACGGCGGAGGTCCAGGCTCCTCAGCTCGTCTTCGTTTGGAAAGAACGCGCGCACCACGACGTCGTCTCGCACGATGGCGTTGACGAGGTCCTCTGCCGAAGCCACGTCAGCGTCCGGCAGCGCCGCTTTGTCGAAGTCGATCGTGCACGAGCCCAAGCTCAGTCGAGCAGACACAGTCGCCGCCCCAGCGACATCCATCATCGCGCGCGACAACATGTGCTGCGCCGTGTGATGAGCCATCATGTCACGCCGACGATCCACGTCGATCGAGCCTAAAATAACGACGTCGTGCGCTACCTCGGCAGGTGTCTCGAGGACGTGGAAGATCTCGCCGGCGTCGTCGATCTGAGTGTCCACCACTCGCAGCGTCTGCGCTCCGACGCGTAACGTACCGGTGTCTCCGAGCTGACCACCACCCTCTGCGTAAAACGCGGTCCGCGGCAGCACGATCGCGGTCTTGTCTTGCCAGCTCGCGACACGCGCCCCCGTCGTCTCAAAAGAAAATTGCGCGGGGTCGTCCCAATAGAGCTTCTCCGTCGTCATGGGCGTGCCGAAGGTACCACGGGCTATCGAGGAAGGATCCCAGCGCCCCCCGCGTTAGTCCATGTGAGGCCTCGATGTTCTTGCTCATGAGCGTGCTCACGGTGCTGTTCGCGATTCCGATCGGAGTCCACGCGCTCGCCACGCGAAAGTCGTCGGGTGAGTGGACGGTGCTCGAGCAGACACCCTCGCCCATGGGCGGCGCGTACCGATCGAGTTGGAAGTGGATCCCACGCAACCCCGGTGCCCCGATGTTGGTGCAGGTCGCGTCGGTGTGGTCGTTCGCGTTGCTCGGCCCCGCGCTCCTCTCCGTCCCTGCGATGTTGATGGGCATGAGCGAAGAGACCGAGAGCAAGACCGGGAGCGTCGTGGGTCCCGCCGTGGTGTTCGGACCGACGGGCTTTCTTCTCGCGATCATGATCTTCTCCGCTGGGTGGTCGATGTACAAACGCCGCGAGCAGTCGCGTCGCTTGGCTCGTGGAGTCGCGATCTGGTCGATCGTCCACAACATCGCGGTCGTGTACGCGGTCGTCGCCTCTAGCGTCGCGGTGGATCCCGGCGCATGGAGAGACTTCGACATCCACACGCTCGGTTGGACCGCGCTGGCCTACGCGACCGTGTCTTTCGCTCACGCGTTCACCCTCCTCGCAGCCACGCAGACTCACGAGCGAGTAGACCACGCCTCGAACACTGACGCCGACGTTGTCGAACGTTCCGATGGAGTGTACGCGTCGATGTCATGAAGGTGATCGTCAACGGTGAAGGCACAGAGCTCTCCGACGACTGCACCGTGCGCGCGATGCTCGACCAGCTCGCGCTCACCGAAGGGCCAGTCGCGGTCGAGATCAATCGTGAGATCGTGCCGCGCGCAACGCACGCCATCCACGTCGTGCGCGACGGTGACCTGATCGAAATCGTTCACCTGGTCGGCGGCGGCTAGGTCACTCGCGCGCTCGTCGCTTGCGTTTGTCGAGGTCTGCTCGAGCGGCGCGCACGCCGAGGACGTAGCCGAGGATCGTCCCAATCAACAGAACGCCTGGGATGAAGATCACATGCTCGACCGGCATTTCAGGTCTTTCGAGCATTCTCGGCGCGCGACAGGCCACGCTCGACCTCGTCCAAGCGCTCGTGCAATGCGCGCTGCTTGCGCCACAACATCAGCAGCCAGAACATGAGCACCAGCCAGATCGCCGCGTAGGCCTCCACGAGGAGCACCGCGCCGCTCTGCATCTCGGGGCCGCCCTCCACAGCTCGGAAGCTCGTCGACCTGTCGTCGGGCGTCGCGCTCGCGCTGGCTTGCGGGGCTGGGTTCAGCGGTTGATGTGTCATGAGTCGGCTCCATCGGGGTCGAGATCCAAGAGGTCCTCCTCTGCGATCGCGAGGCGACTCTTGGCGAGCTCCAGGCGAACGCGCACCCACAAGAGGGCGATCACGAAGAGCGTGAACGCGATGAAAGAGAGAGTGAGAGCGAGCTTCATGTCGGAGTGCTGCAGGCCGCCGCCTTTGCTGGTGATCACAGTCGGGTGTTGTCCGCTCCACTTCTGAACGCTGAAGTGGATAATCGGGAGGTTGGCGGCGCCGAGCACTCCAAGCGCCGCGCTGAAGCGCTTCTCTCCATCGCCGTCACCCGCGAACGTGCGCAGGACGAGGTAGGCGACATAGATGAGGACGCTGAGCAGCGCAGTCGTCAGGCGAGGGTCCCAAGTCCAGTAGTGTCCCCAAGCCTTCGCAGCCCAAAGCGGCCCCGTGATCAACATGATCGCGCCGAACACCACCGCGACCTCCGCACCTGCGCGCGCGAGCGCATCCCACACCGCAGTGCGTCGCAACAGATACCCCACGGAGCCCACGAAGCACGCGGTCGCTCCGAGGTACATGCTGTACGCGCTCGGTACGTGGAAATAGAAAATCTTCTGCACCACACCCATCGTCTTCTCGACGGGCACTCGCAGGAAGACCAGCTCGATCGTAGCTAAAAACAGCCCCGCGACGACGATCACCAGCGCAAAGAAAACCGTGTCCGACCTGGACCGCCGCGACATGACGCCAACGTAGCACGCTGAGCTGTGGACAACACAGAGAGCCCAACCAGCGAACGGATCTTCCTCTCCCCCCGCCACCTGTCGCCCTAACCGGCAGCGGCGCGGTGATTTTCCTTGGGACGCCGACCCAACACATCATCTAGCGATCGTAGCCATCACCCGCACCCCCCAAGCAGTCGGCGGCCCAAGGGAAAGTACTGCGACGTGCCGAGCGAGAGCCCCCCCACCGACAGGTGCCTCCCATCATGTGCTCAAACCTGCGAGCAATCGCACGGCAG
>JANYHY010000834.1 GCA_025362165.1 Myxococcales bacterium
CCTTCGAGCGCGAGACCCCATAAAATAGGCCTTCCAACGAGCACGGCGCGCGCCCCATCCGCGAGCGCCTTCAGCACGTCTGTGCCGCGTCGCACTCCGTCGGCGGCAAGCTGGAGATCTTGATGGACGGCGGAGTGCGACGCGGCACAGACGTGCTGAAGGCGCTCGCGTATGGGGCGCGCGCCGTGCTCGTTGGAAGGCCTATTTTATGGGGTCTCGCGCTCGAAGGCGAAGCTGGAGCGCTTGCCGTGCTCGAAGCGTTGAGACGAGAGATCGATCTCGCGATGGCGCTCGCTGGTTGCCCTGACGTCGCGTCGATCACGCGGGATCTCGTTGAGCCGTAGGCGTCTTGCGCGCCGCGATCGCTTGACCCGTCACCGACATCACGATCACCGCCCCGCCGAGGACTGCCCACTTGGACGGCGTGCGGTGCTTGACCAAGATGACCCATAATGGGTTGAGCACCGGCTCGATCGTCGCGAGCAAGCTAGAGCGGAGCGCCGGCATTTTGCCCACCGCAGAGCCATATAGCCAATAGGCAATACCGATTTGCACGACGCCGAGCGCGGCGACCGTCAACCAAGATTGCGTGTCCGAGAGCGGCGAGGCGATCATCTGGGGCGCGCATACGACGACAGCGATCACGTTGCCCATGAGCATCGCGACGTAAGGGGACGCCGCGGCGCCTCGCCACTCGGGCGGGCGCTTGCGCTGCTCGAGACGCATGAAGAGCGGCACGCCCGCGAAGCCGAACGACGAGAGGATCGCTACGCCGTTGCCGAGCATCCCCTCCGGCGAGAGCTTCTCCATGAAGAAGAGCAACATCCCCAAAAAGCAGGCCGCCGTGGCGATCCAATCGATCGTGCGAATGCGTTCACGCAAGAGCGGCCAGCTCAAGAGCGCGACGTAAATCGGCCCCGAATATTGCAGCAGGATCGTGTTCGCGACGAACGTGAGCCGCGCAGAGATGACGAAGCAGACGACCATGAGCGCATAGCTGAAGGCCGCGGCCCACATGAGCGGACGGCGCACCATCTCGAGCGGATTGACGTCACGACGCTTGCACTCGACCCACGTCGCGAGGCCGAGGATGGGGATCGCGAAAAGGCTACGCGTGCCTGCGACCGTGAGCGCTCCACCGTTCGAGCTTTCGACCCCGAGCCCGCCGGTGCTCCACAACACCGCCGCGAGCAAGAGAGCAATCGTCGCGTTGCGCGTGGTCGTCGTGGGCCCCTGCGCGTCCATCGGTGATGGCAATAGCAGCTCTAGGGCACGACGTTCACTTGCACGTAGTCCTCGCGCCGCGCGGTGAAGGTGCCGTCTTGCGAGTATGCTGGATCGATCGTGCCGTTCACGTGACGCGTCATGCGGATGGAGACACACGAGCCTGCTGCGGGGGGCGCGCTCACGAGGAGATCGCTCGCGCCGAGCGTGAATGAGCCGTTGTCTGGGCCGCTCAGCGGCTTGGTCGACACTGCCGCTCCGCCGCACGGGCTCGGCGAGAAATCGACCGTCGCGCCTGCGATGATGTTGGTCCATGTGACGACGAGCTTGCCCGAGCCCGCGCCGTAGGTGACCTGCGCGCTCGGCATTGGCGCGGTCAGCGCGAGCGCTGCGGGGAGCTGCACTGTGGAGCTCGGCGCAGACGTCCCGCTCGCGCGCGTGAGCATGATCGTGACGAAGGTGCGGTCCGTCACGTCCTTGATCGTGTTGTTGTAGACCTGCAAGCCGCTGTCGTACCCGAGCGGGAGCGACGGATCCTTGTCGGTCTTGAAGGTGACCGAGTCGCCGCCCTCGAGGCGCACCTGAGTGAGGGTGCCGGGCTGGTCGAAGATCACGCCGACGTACGTGCTCCCCTTGCCGACGGTGTCGACGTCCACGTCGAAGAAGGGCTTGAAGTGATTGGTGGGCACGCCCGTGCTGCTCGTGGAGCTGCACGCGACGATCGAGAGAGCGAGCGCGAATCGGGGGAGTTTCATGGCGGTATGGATCGAGGTTAGCGGCTTTTTGTCGAAGGCACGCGACGGGTTTACAGCATGTCAGCTTCGTGTCAGTTTTGAGGTCATGACCCGCACGCAGCGCCTGTTCGCGATCACCGAGTACTTGCGTGGGCGGCGCACGGGGACCACGGCAGACGCGATCGCCGAGCGCTTCGGCGTCACCGTGCGAACCGCCTATCGCGACCTCGACGCCCTCCGCCTCGCAGAGCTGCCTCTCGTCGCCGAGCGCGGGCGCGGAGGGGGCTACGCGCTCGACCGCAGCTACAACCTGCCCCCCATCAACCTCAACGCGCGCGAGGCGGCCGTCTTGATCAGCGCAGGTGACTGGCTCGCGCGCATGCGTGTGATCCCTTTCACGAGCTCGCTCTCGTCCGCGATCGACAAGGTGCGCTCCGCCCTCGATCGCTCGGCGCAACGTGAGCTGCAGGTCGGGCTCGAGTCGCTCGCGTACGTCGGCGTCCCTGCGCGCGCGTCTCGCGAGGACGTCCGCTCCGCGCTCGAGCAGGCGTGGTTCGAGAAGCGCGTCCTAACGATTCGCTATCGCGGGGCAGACGAGCTCGTCACAGAGCGACGCGTGCGGCTCACTCGCATCGTGATGGAGCGCTCGGAGACGCGCATCAACGCCCACGATCTCGAAAAGGACGCCAGCCGCCAATTCTTGCTGGATCGCATCGAGAAGGCGACCGTGGAGTGAAGCCTATTTCAGCGTGAAAGTGAGCTGCGGCCCGTCGAGCTCCGCGCCCGAGCGAGCGAGCAGCGCGAGGTTGAGCGACGGCCAACCGACGACGATGCCGTCCTTCGCTGCGTCGTCCGTGTCGACGAAGCCGGTGAGCGAGGTGATGGTCCAGTCGCACGATGCGCCTGCAGGCACCGTGACGCCGAGGTCCGGCGCGTCTGGGAGGGTGAGCTGGTGTCCGCTCGTGATGACACGGAACCCCTCGCCTGGTGAGCCGCTGCAAACGAGTGTGACGACGGACACTCCGCTGCCGGTCCACGTCAGCTGCGTCGCGTTTCGATCGACGCTGAC
>JANYHY010000853.1 GCA_025362165.1 Myxococcales bacterium
TCTTCGAGCCAATCCCGAAGGATGACGCGCTCTACATCTTCACCAATGATGGCTCTCCCAACTACCGCCTCGTTCGCGCGCCGTGGAGCGCGCTCGACAGTTGGACGGAAGTGCTCGCCGAGTCCCAGAACGTGCTCACGAGCGTCGCGGTGATGCCCGAAGGGATCGTCGCGTGCGCGCTCGCAGACGCCGCTTCGGTCTTGCTCGCATACGATCTAGACGGCAAGGCGCTTGGAGAGATCGCGCTCCCCGCGCTAGGGACAGCCGAGGTCAGCGCGCCGGACGAGGGAGGCGAGCTGTTCGTCGACTACACCTCGTTCGTCGTTCCGCTGGAGTCCCTGCGCGCGTCGCTCGACGGACCGTTGACTACGCAAGCGTTGCCGAGCCTGAAATCATGGGACCGCGTGAGAGGCGCGGATCGATCGATCGCTGTGGAGGTCACGCGGCGACTCGCCATCTCCAAGGATGGAACGCGTGTCCCGATGTTCGTCGTCGAGCAAAAGGGTGCGACAGGCCCGCGACCCACCGTGCTCTACGGCTACGGCGGCTTCAACGTCAACGTGACGCCCGCCTTCAGCTCACGCGCGCTGGCGTTCGTGGAATCTGGCGGTGTATGGGTGACCGCCGTGCTGCGTGGTGGCGGAGAGTACGGGGAGTCGTGGCACCGCGCGGGCATGCTCGAGAAGAAGCAGAACGTGTTCGACGATTGCATCGCGTGTGCAGAGGCGCTGGTCGCAGACGGAACGACGAGCTCCGACAAGCTCGCGGTGATGGGCGGTTCCAACGGCGGACTGCTCGTCGCGGCGGTGGTCACGCAACGCCCATCTCTGTTTCGCGCCGGCGCCGCGCTGGTCCCGCTCACGGACATGCTGCGCTTCCACCTCTTCCGCTTGGGCGCGTTCTGGATCCCAGAGTACGGCTCGCCCGACGATCCCGCACACGCTGCGTTCTTGCGCGCGTACTCGCCGTATCACAACGTCACGCAGGGCACGCGCTATCCCGCGATGCTCTTCACGAGCGCGGAGAGCGACACGCGCGTCGACCCGCTCCACGCGCGCAAGATGGCGGCGCGAATGGCGGACGCTTCGGGTGAGCGCCCTACGTTGTTGTTCGTCGAGAACCGCGCCGGCCACGGTCAAGGCAAGCCCACGAGCAAGCTCGCCGACGATCTCGTGATGCAGCTCTCCTTCCTCTTTCGAGAGCTAGGCGTTATTGGCAGGGAAGATCTGTGAGGTTCCCATGGTAGATGAACGCTGAACGCACCTCCTTCGGGTGGTGCTTCATACGGGCGCCTGACCGGGGCGCTTGACACTCGCTCGTTCTTGTCCTTCCCTGGGCGCCACTTTGAGCACGGGGCTGCTGGATCGAGCCTCTGATCAGGATTCCCCATGGAGGCGGTACACATGAAATCGCGTTGGATTGAGTTGGCACAGATGATGGGCGCCATGCTGCTCGTTTTGGCAGCGGTGTTGGCTTGCGGCAAAGGCAGCAGCGGCTCGAGCAGCAGCAGCTCCACGGCCGCGCAGAAGATCGGCGAGACCGTCTCGTTCGATGACTCTGACTGGATCGTCGTTGACGCAAAGGACCTCGGCAAGAAGGTCACGAGCAACCTCGACGAAAGCGACGTCAAGACCACGGACGGCAAGTTCATCCAGGTGCACTTCAAGGTCACCAACAAGGGCAAGAAAGAGGAAATGGTCCTCGATCCCCCGAAGGTCGTCGACGACAAGAGCCGTGAGTTCGGCCCCGTCGACATGCAGAGCTTCTACGTTCCCAAGAACGCCAAGACGCTCTCTCTCGACACGCTCCCCCCCAGCATGCAGCGTGAGTACTACAGCATCATCGAGGTCCCCGCGGACGCCAAGAGCCTCAAGCTCCAGATCCAGGGCCTCGGCATCATGGGCGACAAGAAGAAGGTCGACCTCGGAATCTGATTCGAGCTGATACGACGACGAAGAGGCCGCGGTCCCGCACAGGGGGTCGCGGCCTTTCGCTTTTTTGTGGCGATGGCAGCCATGCTGACAATCGCTTTCGCCGTGGCCAATGCCGCAGGAAACAAGGCATCCCAGGAAATCGACGTCACATACTGGACGGATGTTCAGAGCCTGTTTAGTGTCTCCTTCATGCAATACGACATCTCAGTTCTCAGGGCCATTCTTCGGCTATCCCGCCACCGTCGCACGGTCGATCAAGCCTCGTTGGTGCTCCGTGTAGAAGGCGATGACGCGAACGTTCGGGGGGCGCTGCGCCGGCTTGAAAGCCAAGGGCTCATCGTCCGGTCGGCAGACACGACGCGCCTCACGATGATGGGCTTGGCGGTCGGTCTCGCGTCGCGGGCACACGCTCACAAGTGCCGCGCCAGCCTCCGTACACGCAAGGCGGCCTGATCACGCCTCGATGACGGGTTGGAGCGGGCGATCGAGCGCGGCGGTCATCGCCTCTCGCGCTCGGTGCAAGGCATCACTCACGCAAGGTCATCGCCACGTCGCCTCGATCAACATGTCAGGTGAGTCGCCGCCGCCCGAGAGCGTCTTGATCGTGACGTCCTCGCCGCCGCCGAGCTCGCCCATCATCTCCGAGGCGCCGATGAGCTGACCCCAGAGGTTGGCGTCGAACCCCTCACAGCCCACGAAGCGGATCTTGCTGTACCCAGGGCGCACCTCGATCACCTCGAGGCGACCTGTGTCCCAGAACATCTTGTAGAGGTGGTCTGCGCGCTTCATGATCGAGTCCGGCGAGAGGATCATCGCGAAGAAGCGATAGACACCCTTGAAGTTCTGCCGAGAGCCTTCACGGCCGATCGCGCGTGAGAGGGCGGGTCCTTCTCTGGTCAGCTCGGTAGCGATCTTGTGGAGCTCCACGTACCAGTCCACTGGGTACCAGCCGTTGGTCGTGATCGAGCCGAGCCGGAGCCCGTCGCGAATCTCGGGGCGTGCGCGATCGATGATCGCATCGGCGATCTCTTGCCCGCGAAGCTCACGCACGCTCGTGACGAACGTGCGAAGCATCTGCCCTCTGAGCTTCGAACTCCCCACCCCAGTAGCGATCTAACACGCAGCGCTAGTCTCTGCGATACATGGTAACGACGCAGGCTCCGCCCAAACCGAGGTTGTGCTGGAGCGCGACCTTTGCGTCTTTGACTTGCCTCTTGTCCGCAGTGCCGCGGAGCTGCCAAACGAG
>JANYHY010000869.1 GCA_025362165.1 Myxococcales bacterium
GCCGCGTTGAGCATCGCCTCGAGGTACGTCTCGTCGAGCGCGATCGCTTGCTTGTAGTGCTCGAGCGCCTCTTCGGGTTCACCGCCGAGGGCCGCTGAGAATCCGAGGAGGTTGTGCACCTCCGGCGACTGCGGATCGAGCTCGTGAGCACGCTGCGCGCACGCGAGCGCGCCCGCAGAGTCCCCGCGCTGCGCGAGGTCCCAACCCCTATCGAGAGTGGCCGTGAGCTGATCCATCTTTAGCTACAAGCGCCTTCATTGTGCACCGGACTCACGTAGTCAAGCGCGCAGTCTCCCATACGCATGCGCGTGCCCGTGTTCGATCAGCGCCCGTACGGTGAAGCACGCCGCTGAACTTGCAGCATCCCGAGCCACTGATCGCGACCCTGCACCACGAACTTCTCACGCGCGCCCAAGCGCGTCACCACCACGAGCTGATTCGGAATGATCCAAAGTGAAGCGCTCGCCTCTACGCTCGCGATCTCGGACAAGGAGATCGACGAAGGGCCCGTCTGAAATCCCATGGAGTGAGGCGTGAAGAGCAATCGTTGATTGGTCAAGTAAAGCCACCCGCCTACGCTCTCGACGCCGCGCCAATGGTTCGCGGGCCCGGAGTGAACTGGGAGCTCGCCGATCTCCAGCGGCGGCGCTTGACCGCCCATCGCCGTAAAGAACCCTTGCATCTGCATCTCGGCTCCGTTTAGTTGGGGGCGATCGTCGGTGCGCAGGTGGAGACGCCAGCGCCCACGATCGTCATGCCAGTGTCCGCCTTCGCGACGGAGAACGATTTGTCCGTCGAGTAACGATAGCGCGTGATCTTGCTATTTCCAGCCAGCGCCGCCGTGTAGAACCAAAAATCGCCGCCCCAGAAGGAGAAGGCGTAGGCGCTCGACGTGCTGACGCCGCCGAGCGGCACGGGGCTCGTCGTCGCGGCAGAGGTCTTGTTGATCTGCGACAGCTTCGGCGGCGTGAGCAGCGCGAAGAACCCGAAGAGGCGCGCGTCTCCGGTCCCCGTGAGCTCACACTCCGCGCCGGCGAGCCCGTTCGTGTAATCACCGATCGGGGTCAACGAATAGCTGTTCACGTCGATCTTGGCCAACCCGAGGCCGGAGCCCGTCATGATCGCGTTCGCGTCGCTCGTGCACGTGAAGAGCGTCTCGGTGCTGCCGCCAGCCGTGTCGCTCGAGAAGCCCATGCCGCGCACTCGTCGGCCGGTCTGTCCGTCTTGGTAGCTGGTCGCCGCGCAGTGAGCGTTCGATGTGTCGGCGGTGAAGATCGATCCGTCGCTCATGTTCACGTAGGCCTTCGCGTTGCGATCCACTGCCATCGAGTTCGGCGTGACGAGCCCGCCCGTAGGACAGTCCAGCGTGCCGATCTTCGCGAGCGTGATCGTGCCTGGGTTGAAGCTCCAGAGGTCTCCTTGCTCGGTGACCAGGTACACGAGCTTGGCTGCGTCCGTGCAACCCGGCGGTCCACCGCCTCCATCGACTCCACCTTCGCCGAAGTTGGGAGCACCGCCGTCGATGTTGAACTGCGGTCCGCTGTCGGTGCCGTCGTCGAAGATGTTGCTCTTGCTGGAGCCGCATCCAATCACACAGCCAATCACGCAGGACAAGAGGAGCGAAGTGCGCATCCTCGCAGCGTATCACTCACTTCGGCAGCGAGTCGCCGTGCACGATCACGCGCGTGCCTGGGCGCTCGTCTGTCGCCCAAACGCCGTGCCAGCCCTCGGGCAGCTTCGGCTCGGTCCAGCCGAAGAGCGCGTGCGCGTCGTTCGGCGCGAGGTTCACGCAGCCGTGGCTCTGCTGGTGCCCGAAGTTGTTGTGCCAGAACGCTCCGTGTAGCGCGTAGCTCATGTTGAAGTACATGATCCACG
Source organism: Myxococcales bacterium (assembly GCA_025362165.1). Taxonomy (GTDB): domain Bacteria; phylum Myxococcota_A; class Polyangia; order Polyangiales; family Polyangiaceae; genus JANYHY01. Next base: position 1,876 of record JANYHY010000869.1, read on the forward strand.
GGACGTCCTCGATCGAGTAGGGACCGTCGGTCGCGACGTCGCCGTCCATCGTAGAGGCGATGTGCTTCTCGCGGATGCGAAAGCTCCCAGGAGGCGTCTCGTGGTTCTTCTCTTTGTCGACCTTGTTCTTGCGACCCGTGGAGACGAGCGTCGCGTACACGGCTTTGTCGCCCTCGAACGCGACCAATGATTGATTGGTCAAGTTCACGTCGATCCACTTCTCGTTCGGCGCCAGGTCTGTCGGGGCCGGCCCGGGCTCGAGCACCGTGATGTCCGTCATGCGCATCCAGCTGTTGGACGAACCAATGTGCACTGACGCATCGCTCGCGCCACCACCCGAGTCCACTTCCCAATAGGTCACCCAACCGATGAGCTCTTTGTTTCCGGTGAGCTGCAGAGGCGTGTAGCGAGACACCGTCACGTCAGCGACGGCCGTCGCCTTCTTGTGGTCCTCACTCAACGTGAATTTCTTGGCGCGCGTGAGCACGAACGCCATCGGCAAATGAGTCGGCGGGTGATCGACCCAATACGGAGGCGTCACGCCGCCGTCTTGCGCGACGGGCCCGGGGAAGGGCAGGGCGGTCGCAGTGGCGGTGTCGAACCAAACGCCATGGAAGTCCGTCAGCGGATGCGCGACGTACATGCGGTCATAGGGCGCGATGAAGCTGCCCGTGGTCTTCCACCATTTGATCTTCTTCTCGTCCTCGATCTCTTTGTCGAGCCCGACATAAAAGCCCTTCACCATGCGACGCACGATGGGCCCTTCACCGCGAAGATCGTCGAGCGTGACCTGCGGCTTGCCGCCGTCCCAGTCGCGCATGTACCAAGGCGTGCCCCCATCGAGCTCGTCGACGCCGAGCCCCATCGGGTCTGCCGCAGAAGCGACGACCGTGTTCGCCGGCGCAGGATCCCCCGTGGAAAAGGCCGGATCGTAAGGGTTGTCCTCTTCGATCTTCGGCTTGGTCTTCTTCTGATACCAGGGCTCGTACTTGAGGCGATCGTCCTTGCTGGGCACCGTGCGATACAGCGGCGTGCCGTTCGCGAGGTTGCTCGCGTACTCGTAAGGGAGCGCGCGATCCGTGTAGGGCGCATGCGGCGCGTTCTTGATGCGCGGGTGGTTCATGTCGAGCGTGGCATACTTGCCGCACACGAAACCTCCCGCGACGAGCTCGTACCAACCCTCCTCGCAGTTCTTCGTTTTGTGAGGCTCCGGGAACGCGGCCGCCAAACCACCTTGCCGCAGATAACCGATGCGCTTCACAGTCCGCTTCTCGTCCTCGCCCTTCTTGTGCTTGCGCTTCTGCGCGTCATCGTCTGCTTTGGTCGGCCAATCCATCTCGGACATGACTGGCGTCTGCATGAAGAGCGCGCCGATCGTCACCGTAGGGAAGCCCGCATCCACGGCGACTGTGACGCCGGCTTCATTGACCATCATGAGCTGCGGCTGCGCGTCGCCCGTCGAGGGCGCGGTCAGCTCATCGGTCTTCGGCTCGCTGCAGGCCGCAAAGCCAACGGCGCCGAGCATGGAGACGGTCAGGGCGAGTGCGCGGGTTTTCATGGTGAAGCGTCGACGATCAAGGACACGCAAAACAGCAGGCGCGACCGGGGCCGCAGTTTGTAGTACCGCCGAGGGGTCGTGTCGATCCAGTTTCCGGCGGTTTGCGTCCATGGTTGGGTTCGTTTCAGCGATGTTCATGCCGCGCGCCAAAATCGGCCAAACACGGGAAGATCACGCATGTGCTCGGCGGTTGTGCGTGGGTGAGCAGCGAGGCGCGTGTGGCTGACGAGACACGCAGCAGGCTCGGTGAAGGCGCCGCTCCGAGCGCGCCTACGGCCCCCCACGCGACCTTCCCCGACGAGCCGGCCAAGACGACCACAGGACCGCAGCGGTTCTGGTCGCTGCGGCGAGTGCGCGTGGCGCTGACGATCACGTCGGTGATGTCGCTAGCCACACACTACGCGCTCGGCCCGTGGTCGTTCCTCCCGCAAGGGCCCGCCATCGACATCCATGATCAAGAGGGAGACCTCGTGATCCCGATCGAGGCGTTCGAAGCGCCGAAGGACGATCCGAAGTCGACGACACCCGCGCCGACCAACACCGGCGGCACCACGGGCAACGATCCGCTCGACAAGGGCGGGATGGTTGATGCGTCAATCGATCACCGCGCACCGCAAAAAGACGCCTCCGCGGGCGATCTGGACGCAGGTGAAGGTGACGGCTCCACCGAAGACGGAGGCGAGCAAGACGCGAGCGCGCTCGACGACGGGAGCGGCCTCGCGATGGCTGGCGGAGGCGACGGCGGTGACGGTGGCTTCTCGGGGCCCGGCTCGCCGTTCGCGGGAGTGAGCGCGGGTCCGAACAACATCACGCTCATCGTGAACATGACGGTCATCCGCGCGCATCCGGAGGGCAGCAAGCTCGGGCTCATCCTCGCGGCGATCCCGCAGTGGCGCCCGTTCCTCGCGAGCTCCACGGCCGCGGGAGTGTCGCTCGATCCGCTGCGCGACATCGACTGGCTGATGGTCATGGGGCCCGCGCTCGATCACACCGAGAAAGACGCCGTGTACGTGCACTACTCGCAGAGCGACGCGGTCGTCGACAAAGTGATCGACTCGATCTCCAAAGGCTACGTGAGCGGCGGTCCCATCGACGTGCACGTGAAGGGCGTCAAGGCATGGAAGGGCTACGCCGATCGCGCCGAGCGCGTGTTCTTGCGTCCTGCGCCTCACGTCGCGGTCATCGTCCCCGCTTCGCACGCGACGCAGTTCGCTCAGGTCGTTTCACAGAGCCCGTTCACTCCACACATGCGCCCAGGAGAGGCCGCGAGCTTCCGCGCGATCAACCCTGGCGGATCCGTGAGCATCATCCCGCAGTCGATCACCGAGCTGCGATTGTGGGTCATCCCGCGCAACGCGGACGGAGGCGCAGACGTGTATGGAGAGGGCGACTGCCCAGACGCGCAGAGCGCCGCAGACGCCGCGACCCAGCTCACCGCAGAGATCTCGCGTCGCAACTCGATCGGCGTGCGCCTCGTGACCTCGGGCCTCTTGAACGCGCTCACGATCACGAGCGACGGCTCGACCGTGAAGCTCCACATGCCCGCGAGCAAAGATCAGATCGACGCCATCATGGGTCTGGCCGCCCAACAGGTCGGCGTTACGTTGCCGGGAGATGCCCCTGCACCGAGCTCTCCTCTGCGGTGAGTTGTCGCGACGCAATGACTGGCCCAGCTCCCTCTTCCGCGCCCCTCTTCACCCGCACCTCTGCATGACCCTGGGCTACAGCCTCGGGCCTCGACCTCGAAACGCGCTC
>JANYHY010000880.1 GCA_025362165.1 Myxococcales bacterium
TCGGCGTCATCTTCCGACTCCACGCGCTTCTTGGCGGCCTTCTTCTCTTTCTCTTTCACCGCCGCCTTCTCGGCGTCGCCTTCGTTCAAGCCTTCCTTGAAGTTCTTGATGCCCTGCCCCAGGCCTTTGCCGATGTCCGCAATCCGACCCGCTCCGAAGATGAGCAGCGCGATCAGCGCGATGATGAGGAGCTCTCCCGGACCGATGTTGCCCATGGGCCCCTTGGTAGCAGCGGGCTTTCTCATGAGCAACACAAGCCTAGGCGGAGGTCTCCCTTGGGTCGCCGCTCGCACGCGACCGAACGCGCGCCATGACCGCGAGCACGATCAGCGTCGTGAGCGCAGCGATCGCCGGCACCAGCAAGAACCAGCCTGATCGCGCGTCTGCTCTCTCCAACGCGCGGACAAGGCCGAGCGCGACGAGCGGCCCCGCAGCACCCCCGAACAGCGCAGTGAGAGGCGCTCTGACCATGCGACGAAGCGCCCCCCACGCGGCGAGGAGCGCGCAAGCGAGCGCCGAGCCCGCCATCACGAACGCGCGTGTCCATGGTGAGAGCGTGGACGCGCTTGCCCAAGGCGAGAGACCCCGCAGCGTCAGCTCGTGGAATGTGGCGTGCGGTGCTTGGACGGGGTGGGAGTCGTCGACTGGTGCGTCTGGTGTGTCTCCGATCATCACGGTCGCTTCGTGGAGATCGATCCGTCGCATGTCGCCAGCTACGCGCGCGCTCTCCGCCGTGAACGTGATCTTCGACATGCTGCCTGGGCCGTGCCCGTAGAGGCGCGACTGCGCGTTCGGCGCGCAGAGCCACGTCACGCCGACGAGCGGGACCGAGTAGGTCGTGCGTGTGACGGCGTGCTCGCACGAGGTCTTGCCCTCCTCGATCAGCCGCGTCGCGACCTCCCCTGGCGCGCTCGCGTCAGCGCCGCCCATCGCAGAAGCCGCAGCGATCACGGCCGCAAATGCAAACGCTTGTGGCATCAAGCGTAGCGCCGTGCGACTCGGGCGCTCGCCGAGGAGTTGCATCACGCGAGCCTCTCCGCGCGAGGCGAAGCGCGCACACGCGAGCGTCACGCCGATCGGAAAGCCGACCATCACCGCCGCTTCGATCGCGACCGCGATCAGCGTCCGCGCAAACGGGAGCGCGACGCGCCACGGGACGTCCGGCTCGAGCAGCCAAGGCATCACGCGGACCGCACCTGCTACGAGCGCCAACGTCGACGCGCCCAGCGACCAAATCGCTGCTTGCCTCAGGGCCGTGCGCGCGAGCGGGACGTCAACCACGGAGGGGACTATACGTCTTGCCATGTCCATCGTCGCGGTCACTGGTGCGAGCGGCTTCGTCGGAAGCGCGGTGGTGCGCGCGCTGATCTCGAGCGGGCGAAGCGTCCGCGCGATCGTCGAGCCCGGCGCTGATCTCCGAAACCTCGAGGGCGTGAATGTCGAGCGCGTGACGTGCGACGTGACGGACGCGCAGCAGACGCGGCGCGCAATCTCAGGCGCGAGTTCCCTGTTTCATTTAGCTGCAATTTACAAGCTTTGGACGCCCGATCCTGCGCCGATCTGGCGAGTGAACGTGGAGGGCACGACGAATGTGTTGCTCGCTGCGCGCGCGGAGAATGTCCAGCGCATCGTGCACACCAGCTCGATCATGGCGATGGGCATCGCAGAGCGCGGCGACACGGACGAGTCGGTCGTCTTCAACACGTTCGACGTCGCGGGCACGTACACGATGACCAAGCACGTCTCCGAGCGCATCGCGCTCCGCTTCGCCGAGGCGGGCCTGCCGTTGGTCGTCGTGAACCCGAGCATGCCGTTCGGACCGGGAGACCGCGCGCCTACACCGACCGGACGAACTCTGCTCACGATCCTGCGCGACGAGGTCCCAGCGATCGGGCGCGGCATGCTGAGCGTCATCGACGTCGACGACTGCGCACGCGGTCACTTGCTCGCCGAGGAGAGAGGTCGCACGGGAGAGCGCTACGTGTTGAACGCTCATGACGTCACCATCGCTGACTTCGTGCACGCCGTGTGTCGCGCCGCTGACAAGAAGCCGCCGCGCTTCGAGGTCCCTGGACCGATTGGTGTCGCGGTCGCTCTCGGGATGGAGGCGTGGGCCGATCACGTGTCGCAGCAAGAGCCGCGACTCACCTATCGAGAAGCGCGATTCTCGCAACGCGCGCCGCGGTTCTCAAACGCCAAGGCAGTTCGCGAGCTCGGCCTTCGAACTCGTCCGCTCGACGAGACCATCGCGCGTTCCGTCGCGTGGTTTCGCGCGGAGGGAATGGTCTGATCAGCCCTTCTTGCGCTTCTTCGCGACAGACTTCTTCTTCGCGACGGCCTTCTTGGCGACGGGCTTCTTCTTCGCGACGGCCTTCTTGGCGACGGGCTTCTTCTTCGCGACGGCCTTCTTGGCGACGGGCTTCTTCTTGGCGACGGGCTTCT
>JANYHY010000002.1 GCA_025362165.1 Myxococcales bacterium
ATGACGATGGGCTTCGTGCTGCGAACGATCCGCGGCGCCGCGAAGGACAAGTCCGTCGTCATCTTCATTCTCTTCTTCTTCGTGGTGCTCTTCTGGATGGCCTTCGAACAGGCTGGAAACGCGCTCAATCTATGGGCGGAGTTCCACACGCGCTTGACCGCGGGTGGGGTCACCTACACCGCGGAGAGCTTCCAATCGATCAACCCGGTCTTCATCCTGTTGTTCGCGCCGGTGTTCTCGATCCTCTGGGTTTGGCTCGGCAAGAAAGGGTTCGAGCCGCGCACGCCGTACAAAATGCTCATCGCGCTCGTGCTCGTCGCGCTGAGCTTCGGCGTGATGGTCGTCGGTGCCGCGCAAGAGCAGCAGCAGGTGTCGGTGGTGCCGCTCGCGGTGAACGTCTTCGACGACCATCGACCCGGAGTGCACTTCGTCATGGACTCTCCAGGTGGCGGCACGGACTCCACAGTCTCCGTCTGCGACGACGAGAAGAAGACGTGTGAGGGAGTGGACGCGCACCGTCTCGTGGTGAACCCCGCGCAGAAGTCGCTCACGGTCAGCGGCGTGCTACCGCACTACGTCGTCGCCGACCTCTTGAAGACCGCGTCTCCGGCGAAATACGTCGCGGACGTAGCTTCGCTCGAAAAGAAAACCCAGGACGCATCCATGTCGAACCTCGTCACGTACGAAGTGAAGACGGACGACTTCGCGTGGCCGCTCGACGCAGAGACCGAGGGCAAGGTTGGCGCGCATTTCGACCCTTCAAAGAGGGTGATCACGTTCGCCAAGCCCATGGACGCGCCCACGCGTACGGCGCTCGAGGGGGCGGCCTCGCCGAAGGAGTTCCACGCCGCAATAGAATCGCTCGAAAAGAAAAGTCAGGACGGTCGCGTCGGGGCGATCTGGCTATTGCTCTCGTACTTGTTCGCGACGCTCGGCGAGCTGTGTCTCTCGCCGGTCGGGCTCTCGATGGTTACCAAACTTGCGCCGCGCCGCTTCGCTTCGCTGTTCATGGGTGTGTGGCTCTTGTCCAGCTCGGTCGCGCAGTACGCGGGCGGGAGCATCGGCGAGTCGTGGGGCAAGATCACTCCAGTCGCTTACTTCACACTGTTCGTCGTCTCCAGCCTCGTGGGCGCGGTGCTGCTTGGAGTCCTGTCGTTGCCGGCGAAACGATTGATGCGCGAAGTGCATTGAGCCATTGATGAGCCGACCGAAATCGGGTGAACTGCCGCGCGTATGACGGACATCTCACGGCGTGAGTTGTTGCTGGGGTTGGGGGTGACCGCGCTGGGGACTGCCTGCCGAGCTGCGCTTCCGGATTGCCCGGTTTGCACGAGGGTCAAGACGATCACGCTCGACGCGCCGCACCCGCTCGACAACGTGGCCCTGGTCGCGGAGCGCTGTCAGCTGTTCGCGTTCGACGAGATCCACACCGAAAAACCCACGGTCTACACGCCCACGTCGATCGAAGACATCAAGTCGATCTTCCGCGAAGCTGGCAAGCAAGGCCGGCGAGTCACAGTGCGCGGCGGAGGGCAATCGCTCGACGCCCAGTCGCTCAATGATGATCTCGTCATGATGATGAGCGACAAGTTTTCGGACATCGGCTGCATCGAGCGCGATGACAAGGGCTTCTTCATCACGACGGGCGCTGGCGCCAAATGGTGGAACGTGGTCAAGCACGTCGCGCCCTACGGGCTGATGCCGCCGTCGCTCGCCACGGCGGGTTGGGCGACGGTTGCGGGGACGATGTCCGCTGACTGCGTGAGCCGCATGTCACCGATCGTCGGCAAAGAGGGACAACAGATTCGCGCCTTTCACATCGTGCATCCGAACGGCGTAGACGGGTGGTATTGCCGCGAAGACAAAGACGAGAAGGGGCGCGTCTTCAAGGCGGTGATCGGGAGCTTTGGCGCGCTCGGTGCGGTCACGCAAGTGAAGTTCGATTTGATGGTCGCGCGCACGAATCCGGGCGTGTTTGGCGATCCGCCGTGCGTCTTCACTCGATCGACGCGTCACGGAAACGCGATCGACTGGGACACCACGCTGCGCACTCTCCAGAGCAAGACGAAGTTGAACGGCGACCGCTTCAAGGTCAACCGCGCGGCGCACGTCGGCGCCAAGCTTTCGAAGTCCGAGCTCCAGAAGAAGAAGCAGCTCTCTGCAGACGCGGAGCACACCGAGGCGCACGTTGCGGACGATACACCCGAGCTCGCGCGCACCCCCGAGTGGTCGGCGCTGTCGATTGTGTCGTTCGTCAACGGCCAGTCGATGAGCGCGAACGTCCTCGAGCAGCGCTACGTGGACTCGCAGCCGCTGCGTCGCCTCTACTCGGACATGTACGACGCGGACGCTAGATTCCCGTCAGGCGCGGAGCTGCAGATCCCGCTGCTGCCTACGCTCACCGAGCTCGGGATCGAGCTCGGCTTCCCCGAAGGAGAGTTCGTGGACGAGCTCCTGGGATGGTCGTTCTTCCTGCACAACTCGCTGAACCCAGCAAAAGCAGCCGCTCACAGGTGCGGTGAGCGCCTCAGCTTCACGCAGCAGACCTTCGCGCTTCCAGCAGGTGGCGATGACGGGCCCGTCGACACGCGGCCCGCGCAGCGCTTCATCGAGCTCTTGATGGCGCGCGTTCACGAGGCGGACATACGACCAGGCGACATTGATTTTCTGTATGTCCCTGGAGACGAGTTCTTGATGTCAGGCAGCTATCGCCTCACTGCGTTCGTCATCACGGTCTCGTTCGCCGAAATGAATCGGCCCGCGTTCACGCCGGAGATCACAGAGACCCTGCGCGCCTTGAGCCACGACTGTCGTACGCTCGGAGGGCGCGTGCACCTCGTGAAGGGCGTCGTCGCGGATCCGGCTGATTTGCGGGTGATGTACGGTGACGCCGCCGTGAAGCTTCGCGACATGAAGAAGACGTACGATCCGATGAACATCCTGCGCAACGATTTTTTCGAGCGAGTCTTCAACGCATGAGGACCGCGACCTTTGCAGTGCTTGGCGTTCTATCGACGACCGCGCTCGCGTCCGCCGCCGACCCAGTCGCGCCTCCCACGACGGCAGACCTCGACCCGCTGCCACCCGCAGGCATCAAGGATGGGCTCGTCTACTTGCGTGAACAGAACGACGTATTCCGCCTCTATCCCCACGCACAGGTGGACCTCGACGCGCACGCGTTCTACGGCGTCGGGACGGACACCTTGACCGCGCAGCAGGCGGGCACGGATCTCGAGACGCGCTTCTTCTTGCGACACGCGAGGCTCGATCTCGCAGGTGAGCTCATCCAGCGGATCTTCTTCGACGCAGGAGCCGAGTTTGTCTCCAACCCTGCGATCGACGGCGCGCGCGCGAACTCGCTCGACACGAAGATCGCGATCAGCGATGCGTGGGTGAAGCTGGACGCGGGTCGATCTCTCAACGTCACGCTCGGCGTGTTCCAAGCGCCGTTCTCTCAGGAGAACCGCACGATGGCAGGGGACCTCGCGATGCTGGAGCGCAACGTCGCGACGCGCGGGTTCATCACGCCAAACGGAAAGGTGCTTGGCTTGGCCTTGGGCGGGTCCGGTCAACACGACGTCGCGCGCTGGGACCTCGGAGTGTTCGGCGCTGACACGACCAACACGATCGACTACGAGCCGCATTTCGATGCGATCGGGCGCGCCACGTTCAAGCCGTTCGTCAACACGAGCAGCGACGTCTTGCGTGACCTTCAGCTCGGTCTGTCCGCTCGCGTCGGCACACGCCATCCGCGAGACGTGACCGGAGACGCGCCCGCGATCACGACGGGGCAGGGGTTCGCGATGTGGCGACCGACGCACGTGGACGCAGCCGGGCAGGTGATGCACGTCATCCCATCCTCCACGCAATGGGCTGCGGGCGCCGAAGTGCGCTGGCCGTTCTGCCGCGGTCTCGCGCTTCGTGGCGAGGGGTATTGGGTCTCGCGCAACACCCGCGAATCGCCAGAAGGACAACAGTCGGCGTTCACGAGCCGCTTGGGCCAAATGTCGGGAGTCGGATGGTCCGCCGAGCTGAGCGCGTGGCCGTTCCAGATGGCGAACCTCATCGCGCCGGTCACGCCTCCTCGCTCGTCGCCGCACGCAGATCATCTCGAGCTCGCGCGTACGACCTTCTCACCCGAGCGACGCGGCATCGAAGTCGCCATACTCGCGGCGGGCATCAACGCGACCTACGACGGCGCCTCGCGCGGCGGACCGATCGATCCAAGCGTGGGCTCGACGACGATCGCGATCTATCAAATCGGTGGAGCCTTCAACTATTGGCACTCGAGCCACTTGAGGCTGTCGATCAACGCGAACGCTTACCTCACACCAGGGAGCGGCACGTCGGACAACGCCGCGATCGTTCCGGGCACGTTGATCACGACGGCTGACGAGCACAGAGTCGTCGAGATCGGCGCGCGAACGAGCGTGATGTTCTGATTACCTTACGAGCGAGAGGCGGGGGCCCGCGCCGAACGCGGCCATGTGACCGCTCTCTTCGGCGACGAACACGTCGCACTTCTCGTCGACGCGAACGAGATCGCAGATCGCCTCGCACGGACCGACGACGCCGAGCGGCGCGCCGTCCGAAGGCCTGAAAATACGGACTTCGGTGTGGGGCACGAAGACCGCGCCCGAGCGCAAGATCGGCTCGAGGCGGCGAGGGATGTCGGCCTCGAGCATGCGACCGAGCACGTGGCGATAGCGAAGCGCGCCGGTCTCGACGTCCACGCCGACGAGCTCGCCGGTGGGAGTGTTGCCGAGGATGACGTCGTCGATCACGAGCCAAGAGGTGCCGACTGGTGCGACGGTCGCGTCGCTCGTCCAGGCGAGCTTGCCAGTGTCGCGATCGAAGGCAGCGAGACGCACGCCGTGGCGATCGCGAACGGGGATGAGAACGCGATGCGCGGCGAGCATCGGTGAGCCCTCCACGGTCGCGGGGTGACCGAGATCGTGCGTCGCGATGTGCAGCTCGCCGGCCGCGTCGGGACCGGGGACTGCGGAGGTCCAGCGGATCGCGCCAGAGAACGCGTCGACCGCGTAGAGCGTCGTCGCGCCGCCCATGCCTCCAGCGACCGCGAGCAATAGATCATGGTCGACCGCCGGAGAACCGCAGAAACGCAGGCGATCGCGCACGCGCCACACGATGTTGCCAGTCGTCACGTCGAGCGCGGAGAGCGCGGTGGTCGTGCTCGTGAGATAGAGGAGCTTGCCGTGGCGCTTGAGGCGCAACGCGCCACCATGGTCCCAAGCGAAGCGCCAACGAGGTTCGCCGCTCGCGAGATCGACGGCGACCATGTGGCGCTCGCCCTCGGTGACGATCAGGAGGCGAGGCAAGCCAGGAGTGCTGACGACAGCGCCCGCGGGAGGCGCGCCTGTGCGCGGTAGGAGGCGAGTGCGGAGGACGACGTCGCCGTTGGAAAAGTCGTGCACAATCAGCTCACCGTCAGCGTGCAGGCGCGCGACACCGACCGGAGTGACGACACCGGTCGCGCGGCGGGTGGGGACGCGCCAGAGCACCTCACCGGTCTGGCGATCCAGACAGAACGTTTCTTGAGAAGCGCCGACGACCAAGCGATCACCGCACAAGAACGTACTGCGGAGATCGATGCCGGGGACGAGCGCGCGCCAGCGAGGTGCATAGCGGAGGCGGCTCGGCGTGGCAGGGGGAGGGCTGGAAACATGGGCGATCGTAGGTCTCTGAGAGAGCGCGAAGGATCGGTAGGACTCGGGGGAGAGGTTGACTCTCGCGTCGTCCCTCGTCGCGCCGCGAACACGCGCGTCGGTCTCGCGAAGAGCACGCCTAAACGACGAGAGGCGGAGGTTGTTGCCTTGCGATCGATCGCGCCGCAGCACCGCGCGAAGGAGCGAGCGGCCGAACGCGATCGTGGCGTGCGCGAGATCCACGACCGCGAGCGCGGGGAAGCTGTTCGCTCCGCTCGCGCCGATCGCACGCGGACCGCTCGTGCCGAGAGAGAGGACGACGTCGCCTGCGGTGGCTACGCGGATGCCGATCAGCACTCCGCCCGCGTCCTCTCGGACGTGGAGCGCGGTACCATGCTCCCAAGCGTCGAGCGCGCGGCGCACGAGACCGGGCGCGCGCTCTGCGAACAGGAACGGATGCGCGCCGCCGAGATCGATCGCTCGCCCGCGCACCATCGCTCGCACGCGTCCACGAAACAACAATCCGTGCAGGTCTGCATGCTCGACAGCGCTCTCGCCGTCGGCCGTCGACTGCGAACGCAACGAGAAATCAGCCGCAAAAGACACTGGCGAGCCGTGATCGATCTCGATGCACGCAGGGGCCGCGTCGCGATCCGCGTCGTCGTCGGAGAGCTCGCAGCGCGATGCGGCGCTCTCGATCGCACGCTGCGCGAGGACGAGGTCGTCGATGCGCGCCGACGCGCGAGGCCAAGACACCAGCTCCGCCATCGCGTCCTTCACGGCGCCGACGATCTCGAGGAAGGGCACGCGCTCGTCATACACAGCGACGTCAGGCTCGTGCCCTGCGCGGTACACGCTGACGAAAGCAGAGTGTCCGGTCCGCTCGATGCACATCTCCCAAGGCTCGTCGTAGAAGTGGACGATCGCCTTGCCGTTGGAGCTCGCGGCGAGCTTGCTGAGCGCCAGCGCGAGATCACGCACGACGCACGCGCCGTGACCGTCGGCGATCCGCGCGGTCACGTTCGCCCCGCGTACGAAGACGTCGAGCGTCTCCTCTGGCGGGCTCCACGCCGCTCGCGCAGTCCGCTCGGGAGAGGCGAGAGTTCGGACCGAAGCGTTTGCTGGCGCGAGTTGGGGCGTGCCAAAGGCACTCCACCTAGCGTTGATGTCCGCCGAAGGCGGCATCGAGTTTTGGGAAGGGGCGACGTGGATCTCGAATGAACGCATGTTGGCGGGCCGACTCGAATCGTAAGAAGTCTCGCCGGATGAAAGTAGTTTTCGGCTAACCTCGCAGTGGATTGGACAAGCGAGCGCGGCTCGGATACGGCCTCGCGTTCGGCGTGTCGGCGGGCGCGACGGCGGTGTCGATGCGTGGTTTTACGGTCGATGACGCGCTCATTTCCGTGCAATATGCACGGAACATCGCGGCGGGCGCGGGCTATCGCTTCGACGCGCTAGGGCCCCGCACGGACGGCGTGACTCCGCTGCTCTGGCCTTGGGTACTCGCGCCGCTCGCTCACGCCAACGCATGGACGGTGCTCGTGCGCGCGCAATGGCTCGGCATCATCGCGTGGGCGTGCGCGGCAGCTTTGCTGGGCGTCGCGGTCGTGCGCACAACGGCGTCTTGGCGAGTGAGAGTGTCCGCGCTCGCGCTCATGCTCGCGTGCGTTCCGGTCGCGGCGCACGCGGCAAGTGGGATGGAAACCGGCCTCGTGATCGCGCTGTGCACGTGTTCCATCGCGCTCCACGATCGTGGTGTCGCGAGCACTTCGCTCGCGGCGCTCGCAGCTGCGTTTCGTCCGGAGCTCGCGCCTTGGGCGCTGGCGTGGAGCGCAGGACGCGCGCTCGCTGCGGGTGATTCGAGGCGTCGCGTCGCGATGGTGTGTGCGCTGGCGTTGTCAGGCCCGGTCGCCATCGCTTCGATCCGCGCGTACGTGTTTGGTCATGCGTATCCGTTGGCGGTGCTGGCCAAGCCGAGCGATCTCGAGCACGGCTCGGTGTACGTGCTCGCAGGTCTCGTCGCTTGCGCGATCCCGTTCGGGTGCGTGTCGCCGATCGCCCTGAAAGATGGGGCGCCGATGGGTCGCGCGATCGCAGTGGCGTTCTTCGTCCACGTGCTTACGATCGCGTTGGTCGGCGGAGATTGGATGCCTTACGCACGCCTGTTGACGCCCGTCGTTCCGAGCCTGGTGCTCTTGTACGTGATGAGCGCGAGTGAATCCAAACCCGCACCGCTCGTCGCGCGCACGGTGTTGGCGCTCGCGCTCGGCGCGTTTGCTTGGGCGTTCGCCGCGCCGAAGGGCACTGGCGTCATGCGCGATCGGCTGCGCTTGGTCGAGGACGCGCGACCCGTGCTCGCGTCATGCGACCTGGTCGCGACGGTCGACATCGGGTGGGTGACCGCGAGCGGCGCGCGCGTGATGGACCTCGCAGGCCTTACCGATCCGACCATCGCCGTGCTCGGCGGAGGGCACACGAGCAAGCGCGTCGACCCCTCCATGCTGCTCGATCGCAAGGTCGACTGCGCGGTGTTCTATGTGGACCCGGGCTTTCGCCAAGCCTCGCTCGCGCATCCGGAGACGATCGACTACGCGCACGTCGTGTCGGCACGCCTCGCGCAGAGCGAGCTGTTCGAGGCTCATTTCCAGCCCCGCGTGAAGCTCGCGCTCGGCGACGGCGACCGCGGCTACGTCGTCTTCATGCGCGCGCCCGTAGAATGACTATTCAGTTCGGCACGGGCGGAACGATGACCGTGTTGATCGACGCTGCGTTTCCGCCAGCCGGATATCCGTAGGATGCGTACACGTCCAAGCCCCACACGGTGACGCCGAAAGGCCCGTCGCTCTTGGCGGTCTGACCACCATTCTTGCAGCTGCCCACGCCTTGATTGGCGCGCACGAGATCCACGTTCGTCTGCTCGTACATGCCGCTCTTGCCGATCGCCTTCCAGCCCGTGACGGTGCCGAGGCAGCCAACAGAGACGTCCTTGAAGCCCGACGCGGTCTTCACCCGCGTGAGAGCGAGGTTCGTCGTCGCGTACGTGGGATCGGTGAAGAACACGTAGTTCTGCATGAACTGCGCGGGCGGCAGGACGACCACGTAGTCCTCGTCGCCGAGGCAGTTTCCAAGGCCGAAAGGTGCCGGTTGCGTGATGCCAGGCCGACTGCCGCCCGTGACGCTGCAGCCCGTCATCGCTTGGCCGATGTAGAACGGGTGCTGCGCGTCTTGGCTCTTCACGGTGAAGCCGCCGGTCGCTTCGAACGAGAGCACTTGCCCCTTGGTGAGTGAAGTTGGCGCCGCTCCGATCGGTGGATCGTAGGTGAGCGTGGTGCCGGCCACCGTGCCCACGATGCGATAGATCGTCGCCTCCGCTTGGAGGTCTGCGCGACGGGTGGCGTAGGGCGCGACGGCGTACTCGCTGCCGAGCGCTTGCACGGGAGGCGTGCCTTGGTGCGTGCTGTCGCAGCCGCCGCCGCTCGACGTGCTCGAGCTCAAACACTGCAAGCGTGCGCCGGACTGAAACGCGATCGGATTGTTGGACGAGAGGATCGTCCCGGACATGTCGCCCGAGTTCTCCCAGTTGATGAACTCACCAGCCGCGAGCGTGAACGTCGTCTTCGTGTTTGCGGCAGCGGCGGGGAGCCCACCTCCAGATGGCAGCGCGATCGTCGGCACGACGTCGACCGTGGTGCCGCTCTGAACCGCTATGATTTGGCCCCAATGGCCGCTTTGTCCCGCGAGCGGTGACGCGGCGACGAAGTTGTTGCCCCACGCATTGGTCGGCAACAACAGCTGCGCGCTAGGCAAGAAAGAGCGCGCGCCGCCGAACGGATGGATGTCGTAAGCCGTGAGCGGGACGTCGCTCGTGATCTGGAACGCTTGACCACGGCCGGTGCCGGTGACTGTCGTGTCTGGAGTGATGGCGGGCGTCACTGGGCAGACCATCGGTCCGCCGATCGGGTGCGTCGACGCAGGGTTGTCGGAGAGGAAGAGCACAGCGACTTCGCCCACGGGCAGACCACCCGCTGGCACCGGCGCCCAGCTCGACGCGACATTGGTGCCGTTCGGGATGCGACCGAACTGAGTGACGTTGTAGCTCTTGCCCGCGCGCGTGACGGTGATCTGCGCTGCCTTCGGCCAAGTGTTGGCCACGAACATCGCGAAGCATGGCTGGCTCGTGCCGCTCCAGAAGTTCGGAGTCGATACGACGAACGAGCAACCGAGGCTGCCCTTGCCGGCGTTCGCGGCTTGGCAAGCAGGCACGCAGGAGCCGCCGAGACAGCCTTGATCGGGTTGACACTTGCCGACCGCATTGCCGTTCTTGTCGAGCAGCGTTTGCAAATCGGGAGCGCACGCGACTGGGATGCCAGACAGCCCGCCCTCACCCGCGTCGCCGCCTGGCAACACGAAGCCGCCGTCGTCGTTGGGTCCAGCCTCGTTCGGAGTCAGAATGGCGTCGAAGATCGACGGGCTAGAGCTGCAACCGGCGAATGAAGCGAGACCGATCGAACAAGCGACTGCTGCAAAGGATAAGAGGCGCATGGCCGCCATGTTGCCACGCAACCTCTGTCCCTTCCAGGCTCGTGCTTAAATCAGCCGCGGCGCGGACCACCACGACCGCCGCGGTCACCGCCGCGACCGCCGCGATCACCGTCACGACGCGGGGGACGATCGCCGCCGCTCTCGCGCGAGATGCGCAGCCGCTCCTTCGCTTGCTCGCCCGCTTCGCCCTCGGGGAACGGCAGGAGCTCGCGGCGCGTGAGACGGACCTTGCCATCGCGATCGACGGAGAGGACCTTCACCTCCACGACATCGCCTTCCTTCATGACGTCCTCGACGCGCTCGACGCGCGTGTGAGCCATCTCGGAGATGTGCAGCAGGCCGTCCGTGCCAGGCAGGAGCTCGACGAACGCGCCGAAGTCCGTGATGCGCTGGACCGCGCCCTTGTACGTCGCGCCAACCTCGGGCTCTGCGGTGAGGCCCTTGATGATGTTGAGCGCCTTGTTCACCGCGTCGGAGTCGCTCGACGCGATGTTCACGGTGCCGTCGTCCTCGACGTCGATCGCGACGCCGGTCTGATCGACGATGCCCTTGATGGTCTTGCCGCCGGGTCCGATGATGATGCGGATTTGATCGGGCTTGACCTTGATCGTCGTGATGCGCGGCGCGTGCTTGCTGAGCTCCGTGCGATGTGTGCTGAGCGTCTCGGCCATCTTGCCGAGGATGTGCAATCGCCCATCTCTTGCTTGGTTCAGCGCGCGCGTCAGCACGTCGCGTGAGAGGCCGGCGATCTTGATGTCCATCTGGATCGCGGTGACACCTTTGGCGGTCCCGCAGACCTTGAAGTCCATGTCGCCGAGGTGATCTTCATCGCCCAAGATGTCGCTCAAGATCGCGATGCGCGTCTTGGGATCTTCCAAGTTGCCGTCTGAGATGAGACCCATCGCGATGCCCGCGATCGGCGACTTGATCGGGACGCCCGCGTCCATGAGCGCGAGAGAGCCGCCGCAGACGCTCGCCATCGACGAGCTGCCGTTGCTCTCGAGGACCTCGCTCACGATGCGGACCGTGTAGGGGAACTTCTCTTGCTCGGGGAGCATCCGCGCGATCGCGCGCTCTGCCAACGCGCCGTGACCGATCTCGCGACGACCCGGGCCGCGCATCGGCTTGGTCTCGCCCGTGGAGAACGGAGGGAAGTTGTAGTGGAGCATGAAGCGCTTCCATCGCTCGCCGGTGAGCGCGTCGATCTTCTGCTCGTCCGCCGAGGTGCCGAGCGTCGCGACGACGATCGCTTGAGTCTCTCCGCGCTGGAACAGCGCCGATCCGTGCGTGCGGTGCAGCAAGCCCGCCTCGCACATGATGGCGCGGATCTGATCCATCTGGCGGCCGTCGATGCGCTTCCTCTCCGAGAGCATGTACTCGCGGACGACGACGTACTTGCGCTCCTCGAACTCTTCTTTGATGAGCTTCTCGCTCGCGGCGAACTTCTCCGCGCCGATGTCCGCGGTGATGGCTTCGACCATCGCGGTCTTGGCGGCTTTGTAGCCGTCGTAGCGCTGCTTCTTGTCCTTGATGAGAGAGCTCTCGAGGATCTTCTTGTCGACGAGCGCGGGGATCTTCGCCTTGACTTGCGCGTCCAGGCGCTTGGGCGTGAACTCACGCTTGGCCTTGCCGACCGCGGCGCGCATGCGCTCGATCAGCTCGAGGATCGGCTGCGCGGATTTGTGCGCGAACCAGAGCGACTCGATGAGGTCGGTCTCGCTGACCTCGGCGCAGCCGCCCTCCACCATCACGATCGCATCCTTGGTGCACGCGACCACCATGTCGATGTCCGCGGCGCCCTGCTCCTCGAACGAGGGGAACGCCTTGAGCTCGCCGTTCACGCGCGCAACGCGAACGCCGACGAGCGGACCTGCCCACGGGATGTCCGAGAGATGCAGCGCCGCAGACGCGCCGGTGAGCGCGAGCACGTCGGTCGGGTTGACCTTGTCGCTCGAGAGCACGGTCGCGATGATCTGCGTGTCGTGTTTGTAGCCCTCGGGGAAGAGCGGGCGGCACGGGCGATCGATCAGGCGGCTCGTCAAAATCTCATCGTCACGCTGGCGGCCTTCACGCTTGAAGAAACCGCCGGGGATCTTGCCCGCGGAGTAGGTCTTCTCGATGTAGTCGCAGGTCAACGGGAAGAAGTCCAAGCCGGGGCGCTCGTCGCCGCTGACCGCTGTGACGAGGACCATGGACTCGCCGTAGCTGACGAGCACCGCGCCGTGCGCTTGCTTGGCGAGACGACCCGTCTCGAAGG
>JANYHY010000096.1 GCA_025362165.1 Myxococcales bacterium
CACTATGGTTACTCGAATATCTACGTGAAGGACGAGCTCACCAAGACGGAGGTCGACTTCTATCCAGGTTATTGGCGCAACAACACGACGCGCTACCGCGTCGCCAACGAGCGCTTGGCGCACGCGCACGGTCACATCGACGAAGACTTCATCGCGAGCGTGCTCGGGCAGGTGGATGGCGCGTGCAGGCTCACGCACTGCATCTCGGCGCTGACGACCGTCGCGAGCGTCGTGTTCGACGCGGAGAGGTCACTTGTCTATGTCGCGTCGGGGCGACCTCCGGTGAGCAATCGCCCTTATTTCCCGTTCGATTTGAGCAGCCAGTCCGCACGCCCCGATGTCCCAGCGCTGGTGGGCGGCGCCAACGTGAGCGCGAGCTCCATTTCCGCGTTCGACGCGTATCGAGAGGCGTACGAGGCGCACTTCGATCAGCAAGATCTGCCAGAGGCGCGCGCGTGTCTCGCTCGAGCGCGAGGGCTCACGCCGACGCAGAGCGCATATGCGGCCGTCGACGGACTCTTGGCGATCACCGCGCGTGACTGGCCGGCGGCGCTCGAGTGCTTCGAAGACGCCATCCGGATGGGTCACTCCGTCGAAGAGCGTCGCTTGCAGTTTCATCTTTGGCGCGGCCGCGTGCTCGACTCCATGGGAGAGCGTGAGCGCGCGATAACCGATTATCGAATCGCGCTCTCTGGAGATCCGAACGTGCGCAAGGCGGCACAAAAGGGTCTCGCGAGGCGGTGGCGGTTCAAGGCACCCACGATCGAGTGGAGCTTCGGAGAGGTCATCGCTCCCTGACCGTGATATGGTTTCTGTGTGAATCGGTCTCTTCGAAGCTCAGCGATGGCGCTATTTCTTGCGGCTTTCGCCATCGCGTGTGGCAGCTCCAACACTGCGGCGCTTCCGCAATCGGACGCGGGCGGCGGAGTGGACGCAGGCCCCAAGTGCGCAGTCGCGAACGGCGCTCCCAACCCGCGCGGTGACTCAGCGGCTGCGTTCGACGCCAGCGGCAAGCTCGCTCTGCTCTTTGGCGGAGACACTGGCAACGCTCCTTGTGGGGGCATACCGACTCACGTCCACGTCGGCGACACTTGGATTTATGACACCTCCTGCAGCGTCTGGATCCCCATCGACGGCAGCAACGGCCCGAGCACGCGTTCGCGTCACGTCCTCGTGAGCGACATCGCGCACGACCGCGCGATCCTGTTCGGCGGACGGCGACGTGACGCGTCGAGCGGACCCTACACGGAGCTCAACGACACTTGGGCTTTCGACTTCAAGGCGCAGGCGTGGACGCAGCTGATGACCACCGGCACGCCGCCGCCCGCGCGCTCGAACGCCGCGGCTGCCATCGACACCGTGGGCAACCGACTCGTCGTGTTCGGCGGCAACGCGAGCACGGACGGACTCTCGTTCGCTCCGCTGGATGATACGTGGTCGCTCGATCTCGACTCGCTGGCGTGGTCGGCAGTGAAGACCGCGACGAAGCCACCCGCGCGATTGTTCCACGCGCTCGCGATCGATTCCGCGTCGCAAACTGCCTATGTCGTGAGCGGCGGAGACACCAACGCGTTCACGGGTCCCTTCCTCACCGACATCTGGGCGCTCGACTTGAAGGCGTCCGCGTGGACCGAGGTCCTGCCGACAACGCCCATCGCGAACGGGCGCATCAACTTCGGAATGTCGTTCGACTCAGTGAACAAGCGCCTCCTCGCGTTTGGTGGTCATGACGACGGCCCGGTCGGCAACACCAATGAGATTTGGTCGTTCGACATCGGCACTCGTGCGTGGTCGCGCTTGCCCTTCGGAGACAAGCTGCACACGCCATCCAAGCAGACGTGCGTGTTCGCCGCTGATTTCACGACGATCGACAAGGCGTCGCCCGAGCGGCGCTCGGCGTTCGGGTTCGCGCCCACCGCGAATGGCGCGGGCTTCGCGGTGTTCTTTGGCAAAGGCGACTGCGGCTTGATCGGGGACGCGCTCAAATTCGACAGCGCAGGGGCGGGCTGGTCAATGCTCTCGCCCTCGCCGGTCGGTCTCTCGTGTCTGCGCGTGCAGTCGACTTGCAACGGACTCTGCGGCTGACCCTGGCCCGGCTACAAAGGTTACAAGGACCTTTTTTACTTCAAGAGGACTCATTTTCGCGCGGTGGTAGGCTCCGGCGCATGAAGCGCATCGCGGAGGCGTCGTCGTGACCGCTGTCGAGCAAGGCCGTGGAGCGCGTCTCACGTCGACAGCGGCCACAGAGAGGAGCCCGCTCCTCCGAAGTCCAAGAAGAAGACTTCGAAGAAGAGAGCCGTGAGCGACGACCAGCTCGATCTCTTCGGAGAGCCAAAGAAACCCTGACGACTATCCGTCGGTGGTGATCTTCTTGATGAGCTCGGCGAGCACTCCCTCTGCCTTGTCGTTGTCGATCTGGCAGGTCCCCGCGGCGTCGTGTCCACCGCCGCCATACCGGAGCATGAGGTCGCCGATGTTCGTCTTCGACGTTCGATTGATGATCGATTTGCCCGTCGCGAACACGGTGTTCTGCTTCTTGAGGCCCCACATCGCGTGGATGGAGACATTGGTCTTCGGGAAGATCGCATAAATCATGAAGCGGTTGCCTGCCCAGATCGTCTCGTCTTTGCGCAGGTCGAGCACGACGAGGTTCTCGTGGACGGTGGAGCGCTCGACGATCTGCTCTTTGGCGCGCTCAGCGTGCTCCATGTACAGATCCACGCGCTCCTTCACGTCTGGCGTCGCGAGGACTTCGTCGACGGTCTTCGTCAGACAATCGTCGATGAGCTGCATCATGAGCTGATAGTTCGATATCCGGAACTCGCGAAATCGCCCAAGCCCCGTGCGCGGATCCATGAGGTAGTTGAGGAGTGGCCAGCCGGTCGGCTTGAGGATCTCGTCGCGTGAGAAGCGCGCGGCGTCTGCCTTGTCCACCGCCTCCATGAGCTCTTCGGTGATGCGCGGGAACTTGGAGCGCCCGCCGTAGAAGTCATAGACGACGCGCGCGGCAGACTCCGCCTTGGGATCGATGACGTGATTGTCGGGCTTGCCCTGCACGCGAACGGCCTCGGACGCGTGGTGATCGAACGCGAGGTGAACGCCCGCACAATAAGGCACGTTCGTCGTGATGTCGTTCGGCCCGACCTCCACCTTGCCGTCTTGCATGTCCTTGGGATGCACGAACTTGATGTCCTCGAGCATGCCCAGCTCTTTGAGGAGCATCGCGCAGACCAAGCCGTCGAAGTCGCTGCGGGTGACGAGTCGAAACTTTTGGCTCATCGTCGCAGGGTATGAGCGTTCGATGCGCCCTGTCTACGCGAACGTCCTACGCGAAGGTCGCCCACGCGCTCGCGAGCACGGCTTCGTTCTTCTCTTTGACCTTCATGGAGAGCGCGACCTTGCCTGGTGCCACGACCCAACCTTCGGTCATCAAAGTATCTCCAGGCCAAACCGGTTTGGAGAAGCGCGCTTCGAAGCCGGTGAGCTTGGTCGCGTCGCCGCCGCAAGCGCCGATCGCGGCGTGTCGAACCATGTGCCCGTAGGTGCACAGGCCGTGCAATATCGGCCCTTGATCGAAGCCGACGTTCTTGGCGAACTCCGGATCGGCGTGGAGTGGGTTGAGGTCCCCGCATAGACGATAGAGGAGCGCTTGCTCTTTGGTGGTCGCCTCTTCGACGCGGAACGTGGGCTCGGTGCCTTTGGGGATGTCGATGCCGCTCGGCTCTTTCGGCGGTGGCTCGCCGTTGAAGCCGCCCGCGCCGCGATAGATGATCGTCCAAGTCGTAGAGCACACGAGCTCGCTCTTTTCGTCTTTGGTCTGGGTGTCGATCAACACGCTCGCGAATTTGCGCATGTCGTAGATCCCGCGGATTGTCGCGACGGTGGAGAGGGTGCCCGCAGCCGCGAACGGCTTGTGGATGGTGACCTTCTGCGCGCCGTGCACCACCATCGCGAGATCACCGCCCGTCTTTCCGAGCGACGCGAAGAGCGGAGCGAACGTGGGGACGACCGCGAAGCTCGGGACGACCTTGGGTCCTCGCCCCTCGTACAAGAAGTCGAGCTCGTTCACCTTGGCTCCGATGCCGAGCGCATACAGGACGACGTCTTTCCAGTTGTACGTGTGGTGGAAGGTCTCGCTGGGTTTGCCGACGACGGAGAGGTCGAGTGCCATGGTGGGCGAACGTTATCCTTTTTTGCGGACGACGCGCTCGTAGATCTCACGCTTGGGGCGCCCGCTCCATGCGGAGATGATCTCCGAGATTCGCTTCGGGTGCGTCCCTGCCCCGAGCTCCTCCACGATGCGCGCGTCGATGGTTGCGTCGTCAATCATTGCCTCGCGCGAGGCTGGATCATGCGGTCCCAGAACGATCGTGATCTCACCCAGCCACTCGCGATCGTGCGCCGCGAGCTCCGCCAAGGTGCCGCGAACGAACTCCTCGTGCAGCTTCGTGAGCTCACGCGCGACGCACGCTCGGCGAGTGGGAGTGGCGAGGGCGAGCTCCTTGAGTGTCTCTTGGAGTCGATTGGGCGACTCGAACATCACGACCGCGTCTGCCTCGTCGCACGACTTGGCGATCGCGATCGCGCGCGGCCGAGCGTCACGCGGCAAGAACCCGATGAAGCGAAAGCCTCCGCTGAAGCCGCTCGCCGCGAGCGCCGCGAGCACCGCGGACGGTCCTGGGATCGGGACGACGCGCACGCCGGCCTCGACTGCTGCCGCGATGAGCGCATCTCCCGGATCGCTCACGACCGGAGTGCCCGCGTCCGTCACCAGCGCGACGTCTTCTCCTGCACGCAGTCGCTCGACCACACGCAGAATGTCGCGCGCCGTCGAGTGCTCGTGGAGCGAGACGAGGTCCTTGCCCGTGACGCCGAAATGCGTGAGCAGCTGGCGCGTGCGGCGTGTGTCCTCCGCGGCGATGACCGCGCATCGCTGAAGCGTCTCTACCGCGCGAGGCGAGAAATCAGACAGATTTCCGATCGGCGTCGCCACTATGTAGCAAGTGCCGACGTCCGTGGTCATAGCTCCGCGGCGTCGCCCATCTCTTCACGCAAGTATTCGCGCAGCCTGCCGGTGATGCGCTGCTCGAGCTGTCGCACTCGCTCGCGCGAGATACCGAACTTGTCACCGAGCTCTTGGAGCGTGAGCGGATCGTCGGCGACCAAGCGATGATCGAAGATCGCGAGCTCCTTGTCCTTGCCGACGAGTGTCTTGCGAAACTCCCCGAGCTTGTTCTTGAGCAAAGCCTGGAGCTCTCCGTCGGCCATGAGCGCCTCGGGACCCTCGACCGTGCTCGCCATCGTGTCGATCTTCGATATCGAACGCCCATCGGAGTCGCCCACTGGAGCGTCGAGCGATTTCTCGCTGGCTTGCAGCCGCGCGTCCATCTCGGTGACGTCCGCCTCGGGCACGTTGAGGTGCTTGGCGATCTCGGCGTCCGTCGGATCCACTCCCCTTTGCGCGAGCTCCGCCTTCTTCTTGCGCAGGTTGAAGAAGAGCTTGCGTTGCGCCTGCGTGGTGCCGAGCTTCACGAGGCGCCAGTTGTTCAGGATGAACCGCAGGATGTACGCGCGAATCCACCACGCTGCGTAAGAAGAGAGCTTCACGCCACGGTAGGGATCGTAGCGCTTGACCGCCTGCATCAGGCCAATGTTGCCCTCTTGCACGAGGTCCATGATGTTCTTGTAGGCGCGTCGGTACTCGTACGCGATCTTCACGACGAGCCGTAAATTTGCGGTGACGAGCGCTGCAGCGGCTTGCGGATCGCCGGTCTCCACGAGCCTCACGGCGAGGCGCTGTGTCTCCTCCGGCGTCAGCAGCGGGTGGCGTTGGACCTCGCGCAAGTAAGCGCCCATCGGATCGAAGCGCGCGATGCTGCTGCTCGTCGCAGCAGACGAAGCAGGTGCTTCGACCTCCGCGTCGCTCCTCTCACGCGCACCGTCGAGCGCGACCGCGCCATCTCCCTCCACGACGTCGCCTTCGACAGCCTCACCGTCTCCAGCCTCACGCTCCTCGCCATCGTCCGAAGCGGAGACCGACTCTTCGTCAGTGTGCGTCGGCTCGTGTACGTCACTGCGTTTGCCACGCTTCGTCTTCGGCTTCGGGGTTTTTGCGGTCTTGCGAGCAGCCACGGAAGTCTCTTGTCTCCTGAGTGTGCTTGGAGCGACAAGATCGTCCAGGCGGGGCCAGGGCGCAATGCCGATGACGCCGGTTACCATCTCGGGGTTGGATGACGTACGAGGCGCGCGCGTTCTTCAGTGATTCGCCCACGCCCACCAGGTCATCGCCAACGCCGCCAACGCCACGGCACCCACCGTCGTCATCAAGAACTGGTGCATCCCGCTATAGGCGCGCATCACCGAAACCTAAGCACCCTGACGCAACGCGGCAAGCCACTGAACGCGCTGAAATTAGCCTAACCGCACTCGCTGATTGACTTCGCGCGTTGCAGACGTAATGAGGATAGCCGCCTCCGCGAGCGTCCACGAACGCGCGGCGATCTTCATGACCCGCGACCGTCAACCGAAGGGAAAGCGAAAAGCCGCCGTCGGTACAGAGCCCGCCGAAGCGTCGGTGCGAGGCGTGACGAAGCCGGCGCTCGCTCCCCGCTCGATCGCACGGCGCCACAAGGACACCGAAGATCCGAACGCGCCCATCGAGAAAGGCTCGCAAGTCCGGTCGCTCGGCGGAGCGTTCGAGGGCAAGACTGGCGTCGTGCAGGAGTTGGACGGACGCGGTGGTGCGCGCGTGATGTTCGGCCTGCTCACGACGCGCGTGGAGATCAAAGACCTCGTCGTGATGGCGCCCGGTCGCGGCCGGCCAGTCCTTGGCTCGTCGCATCGCAAGCCGCAGCCGCAGTCGTGACCGCGGAGGCAACCGAGAGCACGCGGCGTGCATCTGAGCACCAACCCGCTCCATGACCGCGTTCGACCCGAGCAAGCTGCCCGCGACGATGTTGGGGCAGTTCCGGCGTCATCTGCCGCAGTACCTCTACGGCGTTGTCGTCCTCGCCTTGTTCCAGCTCGGGATGAACCGCATCGACTGGCTCTCCAAGTCGGCGATCGATCTGCTCTTCGGCGCCACTCCGCAGCTCGCGTATCGGCCAGCTCTGTTCATCCTCGCGCTCGCGCTCACGGCGTTCTTCTCACGAGTGGCGAGCCGCTTCTTCATCTTCAACGCGGGTCGCGACGTCGAGTATGAGATGCGCGCGATCCTGCTCGACCGACTGCACAAGCTCGGGACCGCGTTCTATCGGAAGATGAGCTCCGGCGAGATCATGAGCCGCGCGACGAGCGATCTTGCGCAAGTCAGGCTGCTCTACGGGTTCGGCGTCCTCAACGTCGTCAACGTGGTGTTCGCGTTTGCGAGCGCGCTTCAGGTCATGCTGCACATCTCGTGGCGGCTCACGCTGGTGAGCTTCGTCACCGTGCCTGTGCTGACTCTCGTCACGCGCAGCTTCTCGCGCCAGATGTTCTTGCGCACCAAAGAGAACCAAGCCGCGCTCGGCAAGCTCGCGAGCGCGATGCAGAGCAACCTCGCTGGAGTGCGCGTCGTGCGGAGCTTCGCTCTCGAGAAGCAAGAGCGGAAGCGCTTCGATGCGATCAACCAAGAGTACCTTACCGCGAGCTTGGGGCTCGCTCGCATGCGCGGATCCATGGGACCGATGCTCGGGGCAGCGAGCGCTGGCGGTGTGCTGGCCTTCTTCTGGTACGGCTCCACGCTCTTGCTGCGCGGCGCAGACGACGGCGGCATCACCAAGGGCGACTTCTTTGCGTTCTCCATGGCGCTCGGACGCATGACCTGGCCGATCATCGCCATGGGGTTCGCCCTGTCGATCTTGCAACGCGGTCGGGCGAGCTTTCTACGCCTCCAAGAGATCTTCCTCGCCCAGCCAGACATCGTCGGCGGCGGGATGGCTGCGCCAGAGCATGTCCAAGGTTCGCTCAAGGCGTGTGGGCTCTCGTTTTCGCACGGCGATCACAAGGTGCTCGACGACGTCACGTTCGACCTTCGCGCTGGCGAGTCTCTCGCGATCGTCGGGCGAACGGGGAGCGGCAAGAGCACGCTCGCCTTGCTGCTCGCGCGCCTCTTGCCAACGCCACGCGGCGCGATCCGCATCGACGGAAACGACATCTGTGATCTGCCTCTGTCGACGCTGCGGAGCATCGTCGGGTACGCGCAGCAGGACGCGTTCTTGTTCTCCACGACGGTCTCTCGCAACATCGGCTTCGCGCTCGACGACCCCGACAGCCCGGAGTCGATGGCGCGCATACGAGATGCCGCGCGTGAGGCGCAGGTCCTCGAAGAGGCGTTGGGCTTGCCCGAGCAGTTCGACACCGTCGTCGGAGAGCGCGGAGTTCAGCTCTCCGGCGGACAACGACAGCGCATCGCCCTCGCGCGCGCCCTCGTGTGGACGCCGAAGATCCTGATCTTGGACGACCCGCTCTCCGCGGTGGACGCCAAGACGGAGGCATCGATCCTCGACGCGATCGAGCGACAGTCCAAGCAACGCACCGTCGTGTTGATCACTCACCGGGTCGCGGCCGCCGCGCGGTGTGGTCAGATCGTCGTGCTCGATCAGGGGAAGGTGGCAGAACGCGGCACGCATGAGCAGCTCCTCGCGAACAAGGGGATCTACGCTTCGTTCGCGGAAGAGCAACGCGTGGAGGGCGAGCTCGCCGCGCTCGGTCGAGGCGAGCTCTCGATCCCGGACGCGCAAGGTGCCGCGTGAGCACATCCACGAGACACCCGCCGAGCCGCGCTGAGGAGAAGCTGCGCGCGTTCCACGAAGAGGACGCCGTCGTCAAGGTCTATGACGCAAACCTCATCGCGCGCGTGTGGCCGTTCTTGCGACCTCACCGCCGCCCGCTGTTCGTCTCGGTCGGCCTCATGTTCGTGATCGCAGGCATCAACTTGGCGAGGCCGCTCGTCATGGGCAGCATCATCAGAGCGACCGGAGACGGCGATCCCGCTGGCGTGTTCCGCGGCGGACTCAGGCTCACCGCGCTCGTCATCGCGCTGCAGCTCGTCTCGTTCGTGCAGGTCTACACGATGCAGATCGCAGGGGCGCGCGCGATGGCGGACCTGCGCGCGCACATCTTCGAGTTCTTGCAGCGGCTCTCCATGCGCTACTTCGACAAGACGCCCGTCGGTCGTCTGGTCACGCGCGCGACCAACGACGTCGACGCGCTCGGCGAGGCGTTCGCGTCTGGTGTGCTCAACGCGGTGGGCGATCTCTTGTCGCTCGTGGGCATCATCGTCGTGATGCTCCTGCTCGACTGGCGCCTCTCGCTCATCGCCTTCGCAGCGCTGCCGATCGTCCTGTTTCTCGTAGCGTCCATGCGCAGCCGCTCACGCCAAGCCAACCGCGACATACGCACCAAGACCGCGCGCCTCAACGCGTTCTTGAACGAGCAAGTCAACGGCATCGCCGTGGTGCAGGCGTACGCGCGCGAGGCCGACATGGCGGCAGAACACGACCTGATCAACGAGGCGTACCGCGACGCGAACAAGCGATCCATCTACTATGAAGCCACGCTCGACGCGGCGATCGAGCTCGTCGCGACCGTGTGCATCGCGAGCGTGCTGTTGTACGTGGGCGTCGGACGCGTGGGTGATCACCTCGTGACGTTCGCGCTGATGGTGACGTTCACCGGCTACATCAAGCAGTTCTTCGAACCCGTGAGCCTCTTGTCACAACGCTACACGGTGCTCCAAGCGTCGATGACTGGCGCAGAGCGAATCTTTCAGCTGCTCGACGTGACGGACACAGAGACACCCGTCGTCCTGGCGAGCGAGTGCGCAGAGCCGGGGCCGGCGGACGAAGCGATCTCTCTGCGCGACGTCACGTTCGGCTACAAATCAGGCACTCCCGTGCTGCG
>JANYHY010000314.1 GCA_025362165.1 Myxococcales bacterium
GTGAGTGCGATCGCGTTGAGGCGTTGATGATCCAAAGACGCGCCGCGCGAACCGTTCGTGAGCATGCCGCGCGAGGAGAGCGAATCTCCGGCTTCGGGCACACGCTCTACCCGAACGGCGACCCGCGCGCGCCGCCGCTTCTCGCGCTCGCGAGATCGATCTCGAAGAGGGCAGCGGAACCCTTCGATGAGGTCGCGCGCGCCATGCACGGTGAGCTCGGCTTCGCTCCCACGATCGATTTTGGCTTGGTCGCGCTCACCACGGCGCTCGGCGCGCCTGCGGGATCGGCTGTGGGGCTCTTCGTCCTAGGCCGATGTGCAGGGTGGGTCGCTCACGTCCAAGAGCAGCGCCGCGCCGGCTTTCTCTTGCGACCACGAGCTCGTTATGTCGGGCCTTCCCCAACCGACCATCCGTAACTTCACACGACGCGCGACTCGAATGTCATGGGCGCTGAGTCCCGCTGAAATGAGGGCGCGCGACGCTGTTGTCGTTCGCCAGAGGAGACGACAATTTCGTGAATCAGGTCAGCACAGGGACGTCTGTTGTACATGCGAAACGTCTCTTGCTTGGGTTTGTTGGCGATGACTCTCTCTGCGTGCGGCGTGCTCGGAGGCGATGGCTCCGGTGGCGCCAACGCGAACGATCGAACGAACGGCGGCGCACAAGGCGAGCTGCTGCTGACCGGCGCGATGGAGGTCTCTCCGGACGGCGCGTTCTTGATCGAGCAGCGCACGACCGCCACCGTCCTCGTCGACGTGAAGGCGCAGACCGCGACCGAGCTCGCGCAACGCGGTGACCGCTTCGTCTTCAGCAAGACCCGACACGTCGTCTACGAGGTGCTCCCGAACCGCGCGGGCATCGTCGCCTTGGACCTCGATCACGCCCAGAACATCCTCTGGTCGAGCGCGCCCGCTTTCGTGACCACCGCGGGTCCCATGCTCGCGCGCGTCACGGATGATGACTCCACGCTCGTCTTCGGTGACTACGATCGCTTGTTGGTCCTCGACGCCAAGACGGGCGAGGTCCGCGGCAGCGTGTCGACCAACACGCTCCCCACCGACGTGGTCTTCTTGCCAGACCACAAGCGCGCGATGCTGGTCGGGACTGTCACTTGGAGCGATCACAAACCCGCGACAGAGGTCGTCGTGTTCGATCTCGTCTCGCGCGCATCGACCTCGATCACCATCCCGAACTGCGACGCACCGATCGCGCTGATTCCAGACGGATCGCGCGCGTTCGTCTCCCCGACGTTCTGCGAAGAGGGCAAAGCCACCAACCCGAACGGACAGTGGACCAACCCAGATCCCGTGAGCGTGATCGATCTCGACGCGCAAGGCGCTCACTTCTTGAAGAACCTGCCTGGCTTCGGGCCCGTCGCGCTCGACAGCAAGGGCACGCGCGCGGTCGCGTACTTGGACACCAAGCGAATGGACCCGAGCATGTTCGCGAACCCCGCGCAGGTGCCGAGCGTCAACGGCGATCAGTTCCACCTCATGGTGATCGACCCGCACACGCTTGCGTTCACGCTCTCACCGATCGGCGATGCGCTCCCGCGCTTCGCGATGACACCGGATGGCAGCACGCTCTTGGTCGACGCCACGGTCAAGGCTATCCGCGGCGGCGCCTACGCGAGCGTCACGATCGGCGCGAACGGCCTCAGCGCCGAGGCGGGCGTGTTCGGCGGCCAGAAGTCGCCATTCGGCGTCTTCGACTTGGGCACGCTCCAGTACAGCGCGTTCACAGGCGCGACCGCCGCGCTCGACCGCTTCGTCACCACCGCGGACGGCAAGGTGTACACGCTCAAGCTCACCGCGGACGGGCTCGGCGGGGAGCTCTTCGTGCTCGATCTGTCGTCGCGCACCTCCACCGATCTGGGCAAGAGCCTGCGCGACATCGGCGTGTTGCCAGACCACAAGACGCTCGTCCTTCGCATTCGCATGGCTGCGCTCGTCGTGAACAACCAGAAGTTCCTCCAAGAGGACTACTGCTTCTCCACGGACGGCATCTCCTGCACCGAGACGATCCACTTCACCGGCCGCACTCCCGTCCAAGACTGCAGCCACGACTGCTCGCTCTGATCGTCTTGTCATCACGGGGAGGCACGCGCCTCCGCTGTCTGGCGGTCCACTTTGACCAAAACAACGTGGTTTTTTGGGGTCCCCACCCCACGCGGCTTTGTCTTTAGAGGGTCCTTGCGAAGATCATGACGAAGCCGTGCTCGCGTGGATGAAACAGCGTCACCTTGTCCGTCCCTTTGCACGCCTCCCAGTCGACGTACCAGTCCTGCTTCTTCCAGTTGTCCGTCGGCTCGATGAACTCAGGCACGTAGAGGTCGAGTTCGACGTAGCGGTCGTGCGTGTAAGCGACGAGCTCCGGTCCGAACGGGCCTTCGCGCAGGGTCGTCGTACCGCCCTGCTTGCTGATCTGGTCCGCGA
>JANYHY010000177.1 GCA_025362165.1 Myxococcales bacterium
GGTTCGCCAAATTCGGCTCTCGGCGACTGATGCGATCGAAGAAGGCGACACCGAGACGCTGCGCGAGGACATCCTCGAGGCGTTCACGGAGGAACAAGTCGAAGAGATCGAGCGGCGCCTCGACAGCGGGGACTTCTTCGAGTTCTTGACGGACATGCTCGACGAGTGGAGCGGCGATGACGTCGATGAGCTCTTTGAACTGATCGACACGCAGCTCGGCGACGTCGGCGTGGACGTCAAGTTCGAGAAGAAGGCGGCGGTGCCTGCCGACGACGAAGACGACGAAGAAGAGACCGACGACGTCGATGACGACGAGGAGGTCGACGACGACGACGAGGACGAAGAGGAAGAGCTCAAAGAGGACGACCCCGACGAGCCGTGAGGTCAGTCGCCGCGGGCGAGATACGCGTGACACTGCGCCGGCGCGTGGCTCGCTTCCGGTCGAGCGATCGTCTTGCACTCTGCGATCGCGCAAGGCACGTAGCGTGAGTCGGGGAAGCGCGCGACCAGCGAGGTGAGCTCCGAGCAGGCTCCCGCCACGTCGCCAGACTTCTTCGCAAGCCTCGCGTCGTTCCAGAGCGCGAGATCGAGCTTCGGCGAGCTTGTGAAGGTGCTCGTGAAGCGCTGCCAGGCTGCGCGTGCTGCTGCGTCGTCGTGGAGCGCTGATTCTTGCAGCTTTGCCACGCGGATCAGCGCGTCGGGGAAGCGGGGCCGATCGTAGCTTCCGTTGAGCTGCGACTGTTCGCGCACCTGGAGCATCGTCTCGAGATCGGCCACGGCTCGCTTCGGATCGCTCAACTTCTCGGCCGCGAGCGACGCGCGCCAGAGAGCGTCGTCGAAGAGCGCGCCTTGGGGATATGGCCACCGCGTCGCGACGTCCAAGTACATGGCGTGAGCGCGCTCGATCTCGCCCTTTTGCTCGACACGGATCGCCTGCTGATAGACGACGTCTGCGCCCACCTCGGTCGTCTGCGTCGCGGATTCGAGGCTCGCGAGATATGCGAGCGCGTCGTCGACTCCGCTCGCGTCGAGCGAACGCACCCTGAGCGCGAGAGCGCGCCGCGCGAGCCCTTCGTTGGGGAACTGACGGATGATCGCGTCGAGCTCGCTGGCCGCGGCGGGGTCGTTCGTCTGCAACAACAGCAGCGCGTGCGCCATGGCGGCCTCTTGCGCGTACGCTCCCGTGCCGCTCGCGATCGCCAACAAGTCGCGACCTCCGCCGGCGACATCACCCGCACGCTCGCGCGCGATCGCTGCGTGATAGCGCGCGTCGTCTTTCTGTCGCTCGTCAGTCGATGCGCTCGCGGCCTCGTCGTATCCAGCCGCTGCCTCTTGCCATCGCCCCGCAGCCTCGGCGCGCTGACCGTTCGCGTACGACACCGCGAAGGCGCTCGGCAACACCGCGCCGCACCCGAGCACACACGCGGCGATCGCAGGGACGACATGAGAACGTAAGGTGCTGATCATCCCGCGGCTTCGGCCAATGCCTTGGCAGCGCGCGCGACGGACTCCGCGTCCACGTCGAGGTGGGTGACGGCGCGCAACCGTCGCGGTCCGATCGCGTTCACCAAGACGCCAGCGTCGCGCGCCTTCTTCGCGACGAGGTCGGCGGGCCCTTCGGTGTCGACGTTCACGATGTTCGTCTCCACGCGCTCCAGATCCACCCGCAGTCCCTTCGACGAAGCGACGATCTCAGCGAAACGGCGGGCGTTGGCGTGATCGTCGACCAAACGCTCGCGGTGGTGCGCAAGCGCATGCAACGCACCAGCAGCGATCACACCGACCTGCCGCATCCCGCCGCCCCACATCTTCCGGAGCCTGCGCGCGCGCTCGATGTGCTCACGCGACGCGCAGAGCGCGCTCCCGACGGGGGCTCCCAATCCCTTCGAGAAGCACACGCTCACCGTGTCGAACGGCGCGGCCAGTGTCGCGAGCGACACACCCAACGCCGCGCTCGCGTTCCAGATGCGCGCGCCGTCGAGGTGCAGCGCGAGGCCGTGAGCTCGCGCGCGAGAAGCGATCTTCGCGATCTCGTCTTGCGCGAAGATCCTGCCACCCGCGCGATTGTGTGTATTTTCCACGCACACGAGCGACGTGCGGGGGCACCAGTAGGCCTTGGGTTTGATGGCGGCCTCGAGCGCGTCTGCGTCGAAGAGTCCGCCGGAGCCAGCGATCGCGAACTGAACTCCGGACAGCACTGGCGCGGCGCCCGACTCGTAGAACGCGGGGTGCGCGCCCTCACCAACGATCACCTCGTCGCCCGGCCGCGTTTGGAGCGCGATGGCGAGCTGGTTTCCCATGGTGCCGCTCGAGACGAAGAGCGCGGCCTCCTTCCCAGACAGCCGCGCGATTTCTTCCTCGAGCGCACGCACGGTGGGGTCTTCGCCGAAGACGTCGTCGCCCACCTCTGCCTCCGCCATGGCGGCGCGCATCGCCTTGGTCGGACGAGTGACCGTATCGCTGCGGAGATCAATGACCATGACAGCGTGTCTAGCTGCTTTTGCGAGACAAAGTGCGCGTAGAAGATTTTGCTGCGAAAACACTTGCGCGGTCAATGTGGTTGAGTTATCTACTGGTTCAACCACTTGGTGACTCTCGCCCCTCTCCAAAAAGCGCCGCCGCAAGTCGACGCCGCCACGCTGATCGGTCCTGTCGCGCGCTTGACGATCGTGGACGCAGTCGCTGATCGGCTTCGTGGCGAGATCCTTGCGGGCCGGCTCGAGCCTGGCGCCAAGCTCCCTTCGGAGCGTGAGCTCGCCCTCGCCCTGGGGGTCAATCGGCTCACGCTGCGCGCCGCGCTTGGAAGACTCGAGGCGCTCGGCCTCATCGTCACCCGTCACGGCGCGGGGACGGTCGTGGCGTCATGGCGAGAGCGCGCAAGCCTGGACACGCTGCCCGCGCTCGCGAGCATGCTCACTCCGCGAGACGAGGCCTGGCACGAGCTCTTGGCGTCGATCCTCGAGGTCCGGCGCATCCTCGCCGCGGAGGCAGTGGGCCTCGCGTGCGTGCGTCACTCTCCCTACGACGCCCTCATGATGCGAGAGCGCGCCCAAGAGCAGCTCGCGCGTTCGCACGACCCGTTGGCGATGGCGCGCGGAGACGTCGCGTTCATGCGCGCGGTCGTTCGTGGCGCTCGCAACGTCGGCCTGGAGCTCATCTTGAACACCTTCGCGCGCTTTCCAGACGAGCACCCCGCGCTCATCTCTGCGCTCTACGACGAGCCAAAGCGGACGCTGGACTCGTACCCGCTCGTCATCACACTCATCGAGCAACGAGACCCCGAGCTTGCACGCACAGCCGTCCGGCGGGTGCTCGAAGAGTTCGACCGCGAGCTCATCGCGCGTTCGCGGCTCCGCGCCGGCCTGCCAATCAATTTCCCAGAGGCGACGCAGCCCAAGCGATCTCCGCGTGCACGCAAGTCGACCGCGTTCAAGAGGGAGAAGGCCAAGCGATGACACTCATGAGCTTCGAGAAGCGGTGGGCCCACGCCGGCCTCTCCGCGATCTATCCGGAGCGCGCCCACGGCGTGCGCGTCACGTTCGATCACGTGGACGCTTCTCTCGACGAGACCATGCTGGTCGTCCCTTGGCGCAGCGGCATGGGTCTTCGAATCGCGATCTGGATGGTCGCGCTGTCGCCGATCTGGCTGCTCATGCGGCTCGGAACGATCGCGAGCGTGCGTGCCGTCGATCGGCAGCGCGCGCTCGGCCGTCTCATCTCTCACCGCAACTACTTCGTGCGCCAACTCGCGCTGCTCTTCAAAGCGTTCGGCGCGCTGTGGGTATTTCGAGACGTGAAGCTTCGCGAAGCGGTGTTGCGCCGGGGTGAGCGGTTGATCACGTTGAAGAGGAAGGATGCCGGTCATGCCGCGTGATGAAGAGACAGAGAGCGGAGTGAAGGCGCGCTACGCGGACGAGTCGTACCCCGTCGACTCGTGGGTCGATGGTGAGACGGTCACGAATGACATCGACGAGTCGTTCGACTTTGTCGTCGTCGGCACGGGCGCAGCGGGCGCGGTCGCGGCACACACGCTCACGTGCGCGGGCTTCTCGGTCGCCATGGTCGAAGAGGGCCCTTGGATCAAGACCCGCGAGGTGGGCGAGGACGTCTACGGAGTCTTCAAGCGAGGGATGCGCGACGGAGCAACGCAGGCCATCGAAGGGCGCGCGTTCATGCCGCTGCTGCAGGGTCGCGCGGTCGGCGGCTCCACGCTCGTCAACTCGGCGATCGCGTGGCGCACCCCCGCGGACGTACTGCACGACTGGTCGAAGGACTTCGGCCTCGGCGACACGCTGAGCGAAGAGGCCCTCGCGCCGCACTTCGACGCGCTCGAGCGCGATCTCTCGGTCAAGAGCGTGGACGACGACGTGCTCGGCGAGAACAACGCGAGCTTGCTGGTGGAGGCCGACAAGCGCGCGATTCAGGCCAACGCGATCAAGCGCTACGAGAAGGGCTGTCGCGGAGAGGCCCGATGCCTGACGGGTTGTCCCCACGGCGCCAAACAAGGCATGAACGTCAGCTATGTGCCGTGGTCACTCGCCAAGGGTGCGCGGCTCTTCTCCTCATGTCGCGTCGACAAAGTGATCGTCGAGAACGGTCGGGCCATAGGTGTGCTCGCGACGACCACGCACGTCTTCCGCGCGCGCGCGACGCGCAAGCGAGTCCACCTCCGCGCACGTCACGGCGTGTTCGTCGCTGCCTCGACGATCCAGACACCCAACGTGCTGCGCCGCTCAGGTCTACGCTCGCGAGACATCGGGGAGCACTTCCAGGCGCACCCGGGCATCGCCTGCGGTGGAGTGATGAGCTCGCCTGTGCACATGGAGTTCGGGGCATCGCAGGGCGCCGAGAGCACTCACTTCCGCAAGACCGATCGCTTCAAGCTCGAGACCATCTCGATGCCGCCGGAGCTGTGCGCGGCGCGCATGCCCGGCATCGGGACCGAACTCATGGACAAGCTCGATCGCTACCCGAACGTCGCCGTGTGGGCCGTGCAGCTCCGCGCAGAGGCGAAAGGCACCGTGCGCAAAGGGTGGGGCGGGCGAGACGTCGTGAACCTGACGCTCACGAAGAACGACCTGACGCGCGCTCGCACGGCGCTCGGGCTCATGGCGCGCATGATGTTCGATCACGGGGCAGAGGAGATTTGGCCTGGCGTCTACGGACTGCCGAGCGTGATGACCTCAGCGGATCAGGTCGCTTTGATCGACGACGCGCCGCTCGATCCTCGCGCGTACAGCTTCGTCGCTACGCACCTCTTCGGCGCGTCCCGCATGGGACCCGACCCTCGGAGCAGCGTCGTCGGGCTCGATTTTGCGACGCACGAGGCGAAGAACCTCTTCGTCGTCGACTCCAGCGTGTTCCCCACGAACCTCGGCGTGAACCCGCAGCACTCGATCATGGCGATCGCGCGCTGCGCCGCCGAACGAGTCGCAGCGAATGCCAAGCGCAGCGCCGTGGCGTGACCTCCCGCTCAGCCTCGCGTGTGCTCTACTCGCGCGCATGACGATCGCGTTCTTCGGGATGGGCCTCTTGGGATCGAACTTCGTGCGCGCGCTCCGCAAGCGAGGCGAGTCCGTGAATGTTTGGAATCGAAGCGCTGCGAAGGCGAGCGCGCTCGAGGCCGAGGGAGCCAAGGCTTTCGCCGATCCTGCTGAAGCTGCGCGCGGATGCGTTCGCTTACACCTCACGCTCTCCGACGACGCCGCCGTGGATGAAGTCCTCGAGAGCGCGCGCGGCGGATTAGGTCCCGACGCCGTGATCGTCGATCACACGACGACGACCGCGCGCGGGGCCACGGCGCGCGTTGATCGATGGCGCCAGCGGGGCGTGACCTTCTTGCACGCGCCCGTCTTCATGGGCCCCCAGAACGCTCGCGAGTCGACAGGTCTGATGCTCACGAGCGGCGACCGGGCACTCATCGCGCCGCTCGAAGCCGCGCTCTCGGCGATGACGGGCAAGCTTGTGTACGTGGGCGAGCGCGTGGACGCGGCGGCGTCGATGAAGCTGTTGGGGAACCTCTTCTTGATGTTCCTCACGAGCGGCATGGCCGAGATGCTTGCGCTCGCCAAAGGTCTCGGCGTCCCATCGGAGCAAGCGGCGACCCTCTTCGATCACTTCAACCCGGGCATGATGGTCCCCGCGCGGATGAAGCGAATGCTCGAGGGTCAGTTCACCGATCCGTCGTGGGAGCTACGGATGGCGCGAAAAGATGCCCGCTTGATGATCGAAGAGGCGACCACGGGCGACGTGCAGCTCACGATGCTGCCCGCGATCGCCGCGCGAATGGACGCGCTCATCGCGAGCGGCCATGGCGGCGACGACTGGACCGTGCTCGCGAAGGACTACATCGATCGATAGAGGGTCCCACGCGACGGCGGTCGTCGCGTGAGCTCATCCGATTAGGATAGTGTCCAGCCATTGCGTCCGCTCCCATCGATCGAGAGTCTGCGTTGCTTCGTCGAGGCTGCGCGCTTGCTGCGGTTTCGCGAAGCGGCGCGCGCGGTGGGCCTGACGCCGGCTGCGTTCGGCTCGCGCATTCGCCAGCTCGAGGGCGAGGTTGGTGCGCCGCTCTTCACGCGGACGACGCGGGTCGTGACGCTTACCGCAGCGGGGCTCGCGCTCTTGCCCGAGGCGACGGCGTGCCTGGAGGCAGCGGATCGCGCAGTACGCGCTGCGCGAGGAGAGACGCGACCGCAAGAGATCGAGGTGGTGCTCGGCACGCGCCACGAGCTCGGGCTCTCCTGGGTGCTGCCGCAGCTGCGCACGCTCAGCACAGCGCTGCCGTGGCTCCAGCTACACCTCTACTTCGGCTCGGGGCCAGACTTGCTGCTGCGTGTCCGCACGGCGGAGATCGACTGCGCGATCACGTCGTCGCGCTTCAGCGATCCGCGGCTCGACGCCGTGCCGGTGCACAGAGAGGACTACGTGTTCGTCGCCGCGCGAACCCTCGCCAAGCGCCAACCGCTGTCGAAGGCAGAGCACGCAGAGCGCCACACGCTCCTTGATGCGTCCGCGGATCTCCCTCTGTTTGGCTACCTTCGTGACGCCGACGCCGCTCGTGGCATGCGCTTCGCGCGCGTCGTTCGGCTCGGCTCGATCGCCGCGATCCGGCGCCGTGTGCTCGAAGGCGCGGGTGTCGCCGTGCTCCCGCTCTACCTCGTCAGGGACGATCTCGCACGGCGAAGGCTCGTTCGCTTGATGCCGAAGGCCGAGCCCGCGACGGACTATTTTCGCATGGTGTTCCGCGCGAGCGACGCGCGGCGGAGCGTGTTCGTCCGCCTCGCCGAAGAGATGGCGAAGATGCCGCTGCGCTGACCACCTAGTGGGCTGGCGAAGCCACTCCGCCGAGTTGTTGGCGCACGCCAAGGTTGATTGTATCGATTGCAGATACAATGATGAGAAGAATATTCACATTGTTCGCCTAGCCAAGTCGCCTCATGCTGTTCGTTCAGGAGGTCGCTTAAATGAATGCTTCGACTAGGAATCGCGCGCTTCGCGCCGCTGCCAGGCTGGCTGTAGGAGTGACGTTCGGCGCGTGCGGTGGCGCGGAGATCACCGCGATCGTGCCTTTGGACTCGGGCCTGGACGCGCGGAAATTCGACGGGAGCTCGGAGCGCGACTCGGCCATCAACAACGACATTGACGCAGCCACGGTCAACACCACGGACGCCGGCTGGTGCTCGATCGCCTTCCAGGATGCCGGCACCATCACACCAGAGGCCAAGCAGTGCTGCCTCGCGCTCACGGTCGCCAACAGCCCCGCAGACGCGGGCTTCTCGTTCGATCCTAGCCTCTTCAAGAGCGATCCGTCGGTGAAGGCGTGTTGCAAGGCGCTCTACGACGGCAGTGGGAGCTCTCTGGTCATGCTCGTCTACGGACCCGACAAGTGGCCCGCCGCGACTTGCAACGCCTGCGCGGATGCGATCGAGCAACCGTCCGCCTGTACGCCGTGGGGACCGCCGGTTCCGCCCGCGATGACGGGGATCGCGTGAGCGCGCTCGATCTCCGCAGCGCGGCGCGCGAGTCCATGCCGGTGCTCGGCGTCTCCGACGCGCTGCGTGGCCAGGCTAAGGCGACGTGGCACGCGCGCATGATCAACGAGTACGCGTCGCACGAGGTCTTCCTCGCGTTGGCCGACCAGCTCGTTGCGTGCGGCTTTGGTGACGAGGCTCGCGTCGCGTGCGTCGGCTTCGCCGATGAGGAGCGACGCCACGGCGTGCTTTGCGGAGCGGTCGTCGAGGCGCTCGGCGGCGAGGCGACCGCGACGCTGCGCCCGCGAGACCTATTCCCGCAACACATGGATGCGCCTACGCGAGCGCGAGCGCTCCGCAACATCATCAGCGTCTGTTGCATGAGCGAGACAGTCGCCGTTTCGCTGATCGGCGCAGAGCGTCTCGAGATGCCGCGATCACCACTTCGAGATTTGCTGACGAGGATCTATGCGGACGAGGTGGGCCACGCGCGCTTCGGCTGGCGTCTGCTGGGCCAGGTCGCCGCGGACTTGAACGCGGACGAACGCGCCGCGATCGACCGCTACCTTCCGGTCGCGCTCTCGCACCTCGTCGCGCACGAGCTCGCGCACTTGCCAGCGCGACACGCGCCATCGGGCGGAGAGGCACTCGGCCTATGCAGCGGGCTCGACGCACGCGTCCTCTTGTTCGACACGATCTCGCAGGTGATCGTCCCGCAGCTCGACGCTCTCGGTTTCAAGGCTTCGCTCGCGCGCGCGGCGTGACTCACGACTCGTCGAGAAACGCGATAGAACGGATGGCGGATGCGCCGCGTAGCCACGACGTCCTTCATCGGTCGGCAGGAGGATCTCCGCGCGCTCGCTGAGCTGTTCGCGGATGGTGAGCGGCTGATCACGCTGCTGGGCCCGGGCGGCATGGGCAAGACCCGGCTCGCGCGACGCTTCCTCGAGACTCGACCAGTCGAGAGCTCGGTCTTCTGCGATCTCGTGGACGCTGCCTCGATCGTTGACGTGTCCACCATTGCGTGCGCGAGCCTTGGCGTCGGTACGAGCTCGTCGGACGCGCTCGATCAGCTCTCTTCGGTGCTCGCGTCGCGCGGTCGGATCACGGTCGTACTCGACAACGTGGAGCACCTCGTCTCGGAGCTTCCGCCGATGCTCGCGCGGCTCTTGGAGCGGGCTCCCGAGGCGCGTGTGCTCACGACGTCGCGCGTCTCGCTGCGAATGCCTGAGGAGGTCGTCTACGAGCTCGGATCGTTGTCTCTGCCTAAATCCGGGGCGCCGCAGCGAGACTCCGACGCGGTGTTGCTCTGGGTGGAGCGCGCGGGGAGAGCGAAGCACGGCTACACGCTCGAAGACGAGGACCCGGCGACGCTGGCAACTCTCCTCGCGCGCCTCGACGGCAATCCGCTCGCGATAGAGCTGGCCGCGTCGCGCCTGCGCGCTCTCTCGCCCTCGGCGATCTTGGACAAGCTGAGCGATCGCATCAGCGTGCTGCGCGCTGCAGACGTCTGGGACGATCGCCACCGCGCGCTCGGCAAAGTGATCGAGGCTTCGTGGGACGCGCTCACGACCGCCGAGCAGAGCGTCCTCGCGCAGCTCACCGTGTTCGCGGGGAGCTTCACCGCCGACGACGCGCAGGCTGTGGTGTCGACGGACGCCGACGTGGCAGACGTGCTGCAGTCGTTGCGGGATCAATCATTGGTCGCCGCGGCCTCCGGCGATCGGCTCGCGCTCTATGAGACGGTGCGCACCTTCGCGAGCACGGAGCTCGTGAATCGTGCAGAGGCCGAAGCCAGGCACGCGAAGGTCCTCGGCGGTCGCGCGGAACGAATCCTCTCGGTACCGATCGATTCCGCTGCGCAGCGAGCGGCACTGCAGCTCGAGATCGAGGCTGATCGCGCGAACCTGCTGGCAGCGGCGGAGCGTGATCGAGGCGCGGCTGCGGTGTTTTGTCTCGCAGCGCTCGACGTCCTGCACCCAGCGCGCGATCCGGGCGCGCGCTACCTTCAGCTCGCGACGGGCGCGGCCAAGGCGGTGATCGAGAGCGGCGAGCGCACGCGCGCGGCGGTCTACGCTTCCATGCTGCTGGCTCAGGCCGAGCGCCGCGCTGGCGCGTACGGTCGCGCAGAAGAGCTCCTGTCGAGCGCGCTCGCGATCGCAGAAGAGGCAGGCACACCCGCGCTCGCCGCCGACGTGCGCGTCGCGCAGGCTTCGATTCGCTTTCTCCAAGGCAACACGGACATCGAGGCTGATCTCGCCGCAGGCTTCGAGGCTCCGTCGATCGCGACACGCGGCCGGGCCTACCTCACGATGGGACAGCTCCGCCAGAGCCAGCTGCGCTTCGACGAGTCGCGCGCGTGGCTCGAGCGCGCGATCGCCGGACTCGAAGCCACGACACGAGCCGAGCTGGCTTTCGGCCTGTTGTGCTTGTTCGAGGTCTACCTCGAGCTCGGCGCGAGCGATCTCGCGCAGCACGCGCTCGACCGCGCGAAGGCCATCGAGTCGAGCGTCGGCGATCGCAGGTTGAGCGTCATGGTCCTCAATATGGAATCATGGCGGCTCTTGGTGGAGGGCACGCCCAAGGACGCCGTCGCCAGCTACGAGCGCGCGCTCGCAGCGGTCCCTCCAGGGGCAGAGATCCTCGCAGCGCACGTCTCTGGTTGGCTGGGCCTCGCGCTGTTCGCTGACAAACGCACTGCGGATGCGATCGTGTCGCTCGAGCGCGCGCTAGCGACCGTGACCGCGAAAGGACCGCGCGGTCACTTCTCACGCATGTTGTCGGCGTCGCGCGCGCTGCTGGATTCGAGCGTCGAGCTAGAGGCTCCAAACGAGCCGTGGGACGCCTTGATGAGCGCGCTCGTGCAGCTCGAGAGATCAGCGGGCGCGACTTCAGCGCGGGCGTTGGACACCGCGCGTGCACGCGTCACCGAGACGCACGAAGCGGAGGGCTCGCTGGTTCGACTGATGCGACGCTTGATCCACGACGCGGTCGCGCAGCGCTCGGCGGTCCCCAAGGTTTTGCGCATCAAGGGGAGCGGCGAGGTGTTCTCTCGCGCGGACGGACCGGAGGTGCGCTTGCGCGGCCAGGTGCTCGTGCGTGCGGTGCTCATGGCGTTGGTCGAAGCGCACGGCCGCGGAGTCGGAGTGAGCATCCCCGATCTGTTCGCGATCGCTTGGCCCGGCGAGAAGGCCTCCGCGCAGTCCGTCGACGAGCGCGTCCGCGCGGTGATAAAGCGATTGCGTCGCGCCGGTCTCGAAGACTTGATCGAGGCGCACCGCGGCGGGTTCCGCATCGCGCCGAGCGCAGCCGTCGAGAGGACGTGAAGACGAGGGAGACCGCGCAGCTCACTCGCGGCTTCGCATTGTAATCGTTTGCCATACAATCCGATGCCAAGCATTCGCATAGTTCGCGTCGCCCTTTCACCGTAGGCTTGGAGGATGAAACTTCTCCTCATCCCTTCGCTTCTGATCGCCGCGGCGTGCTCGTCGGACCCCGGCACGCTGGCGACACCATCCGACTCTGGCGCGCCTCCTCCCGACGGCTCCGTGGATCCCGCGGACGGGTCGAACCCCGATGACGCCAACACGGTCGTCACCTCCGAGACGTGGCAAGACGGCAAGACGATCACCGCGTCTGTCGTGATCCCCGTGGGTGTCACGGTCACGATCGCGCCAGGCGCGAAGATCACCTGCTCGGCCAACGTCACCATCACCGTGCTGGGGACGCTCACGGCTAGCAGCGCAACACCGACGCACGCGAAGCTGACGGGGACGAAGTGGACAGGCATCATCGCCAAAGGCAAGGGCACGGTCACCCTCGACGGCGTGGACATCACGGGCGCCACCGTCGCGGCGATAGAGGACGGCTCCACGACTCCCGCGATCTACGACAATGGCACGATCGACAAGAGCGGCAGCGCGTTCGGCGTCGCGCTCGGAGCCAATCTCTCGACGCACCATGCGACCGTGACCGCGCCCAACAACTACATTCGCGTGGAGGGGAGCTTCACCGCGTCCTACCTCGACTACGACGCCAACGGCGTCTATTGCGTCTACACCGACAACCTCGCCGCCAAGGTCTTCATCGAAGACTCTCGCTTCCACGGCGGCACGAGCGGCGATCCCGATCTGCTCAACAGCTTCGGCGCCGCGCTCTTTCACGTCGCGTACACCGACATCACCGGAGCCCACTGCGGGTTTCACTTCCAGTCCGTCGACGTGGTCGAGATCGATCACGTCACCGTGCATGGCGTCACCAACGGCGCAGACCTCTGGGGCTCTAGCAAGATCGGCGCGCATACGATCACGAGCTCCAACTTCCAGAACCTCGCGCTCGGCTTCGACGAGAAGGGCACCAACGGACCCATCACGGTCATGGGCTGCTACATCGGCTCGCCGAACAAACTGACCACCTCAGCGGTGACGATCAGCAACCCAGCGTCAATGCCGATCGCCAACGCTGGCCCGCGCTAGCCCCCCACTAGCCCCCTGACTGTCTGATCTCTCGCGGCCTGCGCCGTGATATTGTCGTAGGATGGAAGGTCAAGCGTCCACGGAGCACTCGGGCGGTCTGACGCTCGAGGCGGTGCTGAAGAAGACCGGGCGCATGCCGACGCTGTTGGCGATCGGCTACGTCCTCGAGGCGATCGAAGCAGTGGCCGAGTCCCACGCGGCGAACGTCGTTCACGGTGGTCTTAGTCCCGCGAGCTTGCTTGTCGACGAGCGCAGCAACCTCTCACGCACGATCACGGTGGTCGACGCTCGCGCCAACAAGACGTCGTATCAGGCGCCGGAGGTCAAGCAGGGGCTGACGCACGACGCGAGCGCCGATGTCTGGTCTCTTGGAGCGATCCTCTACGAGCTGCTCACGGGGACCTTCGGATCGGCGGTCGTGGCGGGCGCCGATCCCAAGTCCGTACGGTCCGTTCGAGGCGATGTCCCGTTGGAGCTCGACGGCGTTGTCATGAGATGCCTGCGCCGCGATCCTGCGCTGAGATATGCAAACCTGCGCGAGCTCGAAGCGGCGTTGGCTCCGTTCGCGGAGATGGGGCAAGCCACCAAGAAGACTACGCAGCAAGGTGTAGCGCCTCCAGCAGCGTTCTTGGAGAACAAGGTCGCGGTGCCGTCCATCGCGCCGGCGGCGATCGACGCGGCGTGGGGGGATAACAGCGCCGCGGCACCCACCGCCCCGAAGGTCGTCGCCAAGCCGCCGCAAGTCGTGAAGCCGCAGCCTCCTCGCGCGGTAGCGCCGCAATCCCCGCGCGCGCCTGCTGTAAAACCACAACCTCCTCGAGCGCCGGTCGCTCCTCTCGCTCCAGTCGCGTCGGCCGCGGTGAAGCCAGCGTTTGCTCCTGGCCCGCCGCGTGCGCGCGCGGCCACGCAGATCGGAATTGCTCCACCTCCACCGACGATTGTGGGAGATGAATACGAGTCGGGCTCGGTCATCGCAGACCGGTACGAGTTACTCAGCGTGCTCGGCAAAGGGGGCTTCGCACAAGTGTGGAAGGCCAAGAGCCATGCGCTGGACTCGATGGTCGCGCTCAAGCTCTTCACCCGCATACCGGGCGCGGACCCTCTCGCCGCCGCTTCGGTTCTCGTCGCGGAGGCACGCGCTGCCGCCCAGTTGAACCACCCAGCGATCGTGCGTGTGTTCGACGCCGGAGAGACGAGTCGAGGTGATCCGTTCCTCGTCATGGAGCTGCTGGACGGCGAGAGTCTGGAGGACGCGCTCGCGAAGACCGGTCCGCTCAAACCGTCACGACTCGCGGCGATCATGCTGCCCATCATCGACGCGCTTGGTGCCACGCACGAGAAGGGGATCATCCATCGCGACATCAAGCCGGCGAATCTGTTCCTCCAGCGCTCGGACTCTCGACGCTCCGCCCCGGACCCGCAGGCCCGCGTCTGGCTGCAGCCGAAGGTGATCGACTTTGGTCTGGTGAAGCGCCGCAACCCGGGCGACGCGAAGACTGGTCAAGACGCCGCGTTCACGGGGACTCCCGCGTACATGTCACCAGAGCAGGCTCGAGGCGATGACGTCGACGCGCGAACTGACATCTGGTCACTGTCCGTCGTGATGTACGAGCTGCTGACGGGACGGATGCCGTTCGCCGTGACGTCGCAATTCGAGCTGCAGAAGGCGCTCGCAGAGAAGGAACCTGAGCCCATCACGGAGGCGATCGACGACGCGATGGTCTCTATCGTCTTGCGCGGAATGGCGAAGTCGGTC
This sequence comes from Myxococcales bacterium, assembly GCA_025362165.1. Lineage (GTDB taxonomy): Bacteria > Myxococcota_A > Polyangia > Polyangiales > Polyangiaceae > JANYHY01. The sequence continues at coordinate 14,205 of JANYHY010000177.1, forward strand.
GACGCTCGCTGGCCATCCATGCACGACTTCGGCGTCGCGCTCGCGAAGTGGGCGGACGCGAACGGCGTGAGAGTGGACGCCGCGGGTGCATCGATTCGGGCGACGTGGCTGGATCGCGACGGAGCGTCCGAGCCCGCCCCACACATCGGGCTCGAGGGTCTGCTCGGTCCCGAATCCGTCGAAGAGATCGAAGCGGCTCCTGAATCCATCGAAGAGATCGAAGCGATCGAGGACCTCGAGGAAACGGAGGAGGTCGCGGACGCCATCGAGGTCTCGCTCGCGTCCATCGCGCCGCCTCCCAACGTCACGCCACAGCCGCTCGTCGTAAGCCGTAATCAAGCTCCTACGTTCATCTCGGAGGTGGAGGCGCCCCCGCCGCCGCGTCGCCGACGCTTCGTGGGTGTCCTGATCGGAGCGTTGGGCGCGCTCGCCATCGCGGTCGGAGCTTTGATCGCGCTTGGACGAAGAGAGCAGCCGACGAGCACGGCGGCACATGTCAATGGAGACATGCCGTCTGTGCAGGTGCCTGCGATCGAGACCGCCCCGCCCATCGTCGCGGTGGACCCGGCTCCGATCCCTGTCGCGTCAATCGTTCCAGAGCCGACGGCGGTCCCTATCGCGAGCGTCTCTCCGATCGCGCAACCGCCGTCTCCCCCTGTGCAGCCCACCGCGACCGCAAAGCCTGTCGTGACCGCGAAGCCTGTCGTGACCGCCAAACCTGTCGCGACTGCGAAGCCTGTCGCGACCGTGAAGAAGCCAGTGGCGACCGCCAAGCCCGCGGACACCAGCAAGCGCGACAAAGAGCTCGGGTTCTAAGTCGTCACCGTTTCACGGAGCTTGCAGCACGGCTTGCGCGACGCCGTCTGGACCATCGTTCGTTCCAGGGGTGCCGCCGAGGCCCTTGTTGCCCTTCGGACCGAGCGTGATCTTGCCCTGAGTGGTGGCGTCAATCGTCGGTGCTCCTGCACCCTTCCAAAGGATTCCGACAGAGATACCGCCAGCCGCACCCGCTCCCGTGCCTCCCGAACCACCCGTGCCGCCCGCACCCGCGAGGCAACCATTGCCGTTCGTCATGCCGCTCACTCCGCCACCCTGAGCACTCTGTCCACCTGCACCTGCGCCGCCGAATCCGCCGTCTTTGGCGACGAGCTCGCTCGTGATGACGTTGACCGTGGAGCTGAGCACACCGAACGCGATGCTCGATCCAGCGGCGAATCCGCCTCCTCCTGCGCCACCGCCGCAACCGCCGCACCCAGCGCCCGCGCCACCACCGCTGTTGTTTCCGGTTTGAGCGCCACCGCCACCACCGCCGCCCTGACCTGGGCCTCCGTTCGTGCCGCCGAGGCCAGCCGCGCCAGTCCACCCGCTCTTGTCGAAGGTGCCGAGAGAGACCGGAGTCGCCGCAGAGGTCCCCGCGCCGCCTGCTGCGCCCTTGTCTCCCACTCCGCAACCACTGCCAGTGTCTCCGGCGCCACCCTTGCCGTCATTGGGGAACATGCCACCCAAATTCGGGGTCCCGTCGGTCCCGGATTTGCCGTTGTTGCCAGCGTTGCCGCCACCGCCACCCGTCGAGTTCTTGGCGTCCGTGCACAGCATGCAGGCGTGTGAGGCGCCGCCGACTTTTCCCATCGAGCTCACGCCTCGGATCGAGACGTCGTTGGGCGCGACCTTCGTGTAGTTGCTCGCGCTCGTCCCGTTGGCGCCGGTGAAGCCCACACCAGCGCCGAGCTTGACGCGCTTCAACGTCACGTTGGTGCTCGCGTTGATGAACATGCCAATCGAGGAAGGTGTGTTCACGTCACCGTCTTTGCCGCTCGTCTCGATGTCTTCGACGATCACCGGCTTGACGAGCGTGTCGAGCTTGAACGGGTTTTGAGTCTTTCCTACAACGGGCTTGATGCCCGAGTAGGTCCACGCGCTGCACTTGAACCCGCCGTAAATCGAGATGCCGTCATGGGCAGTGTCCACGATGACGTCTTCGGCGTAGGTGCCCTCGCAGACGTAGATCCGACCGATGCCGCGCGTCTTGGCGACGTCGAGGCCTTTGGTGAGCGTGGCGACAGGCGTGGCCATCTTGCCGTTGTTCATGTCGTTGCCGGCAGTGTCGACGAAGACGCCGTCCGTGTCGTTGACGCAGGCCATCGAGTCTTTGGGATCGAGCGTGAGATCGCACACCGCGGATGAATCGACACCTGTCTCCACAGTGGCGTCCGTCGCCGCAGCTTCCATGCTGGTGTCGGACTTCGAGGTGTCGGGCTGAGAGGAGTCGAAGCGTGCGTCCGCGCTGCCGTCAGGGCCTCCGCCCGCGTCTGCATTCGGATCGCCGATCGTGAATCCGTCGAGCGCCAAGGGACACCCTGCCGCCGTCATGAAGAGCGCACCAATCGCGACGATGTTCCTGCGCTTCATCAAAAGACACCTCGCATTCCCAATGTACCAAGCCCGATGACCGGAACGATCGCAGCAG
>JANYHY010000179.1 GCA_025362165.1 Myxococcales bacterium
ACGCCGTGGACGCTTCGAAGGATCCGGTGCTCGTGAGGTACGCGATCGATCGCGCGCTCTCGCGCCTCGCCGAGCCTGCCTCGCGCGGGCTCGAAACGTTGTCCGGCGACGCACGCGTGGCTGCTGCTTCGTTCTTGCCGCTCGCCCGAGTCGCAGTGCGCGCGTCCGCTTCGTCAGCTGTCGGAGAGGGCTGGCTTCCCGCGCTCGCACGCGCTCTCGCTTCGACGGCGATCGACGAGCTCGGCGCGCGGGCGGTCGCCAAAGCGGCTACCTCCGACGAGGCGGGCGTGCTCGCGGAGCTCTCCTCGTTGCTCCTTGCGCTGGGTGTTCGCAGCGAAAGCGCCTTGCGAAAAGGCTCTACGTGAGGCACTCCTCATGGTGATGAAAGCGCGCTTGCTCGTCGCTGCGTCCTTGTTGGTCCTCGCAACCACGGCGGCCGAGTCCAGCGCGGACCCGATCCTCGCGGTCGGCGGAGACGCCCTCAACCTCCAAGCCGACAAGCTCGACGTGGACGTCAGCACGGGTGAAGCGGTGCTCACCGGCAACGTCGCGCTCAGCAAGGGAGACCTCAAGGTCGCGTGCCCACGCATCGATCTCAAGTTCGACAACACGCCTCACGTGAAGTGGGCCAAGGGCTCCGGCGGAGTCGTCGCGGACGTACGCGGCGTGCACGCGGAGGCACCTGAGGTCGAGCTCGATCTCAGCCGGCAGATCCTCGACTTGCGCGGTGGAGTGCGCCTCACGCGCGGACAAGGCTGGTTGCAGGCCGATCGCGCGACGATCGACATCGCGAGCGCGAAGGTGACTCTCGCGCAGGTGAAGGGGTCGATCCCCGTACCTCCCGCGAAATGATCGAGGGTCGACGGCTGCGAGTGCAGCGCTCCGGCAAGATGTTGCTGCGCGACGTGAGCGTCTCGGCAAAGGGCGGCGAGGTGCTCGGCGTGCTTGGCCCCTCGGGCGCAGGAAAGTCCACGCTCTTCCGCGCGCTCACGGGAGATGGACATGCGGACGCCGGTGAAGTTCTCTTGAATGGAATTGACGTGACGACCTGGCCGCTGTGGAAGCGCGCGCGCGCAGGCGTTGGGTATGTCCCTCAGTCACAGAGCGTCTTGTTGTCGCTCACGGTCCGGCACAACCTGGAGACGTTCCTCACGATCGCGCGCGGTGATCCGATCGGCGTCGAAGAAGCGGCGACGCGCGTCGGCCTTCAGGACCGACTCGACGTGCGCGCAGGAGACCTCAGCGCAGGAGAGCGCCGGCGGCTCGAGATCGCGCGCGCGCTCGCGGCAAGGCCAAAGGTGCTGATTTGCGACGAGCCCTTCGCTGGCGTTGATCCCTCGGGCGCGCGTCAACTCGCCGCGCTGCTCCGTGAGCTTGCGGACGACGGGGCTGCCGTTGTGCTCGCCGATCACCACGTCGCCGAAGCACTCGACGCCTGCGACCGAGCGATCCTGCTGCTTGATGGAGACGTCGCCGTAGACGCAGCTCCAGACGATTTCCGCGCGCACCCGCTCGTGCAAGGTCGTTACTTGGGCACGTGGACGCGCTCACTCCCGCCGTCCGAATAATATTCTGAAACGAAATTTTCAGAGCGGGCTCGGGAGCAGATCACTTGGGATGAGCGTGATGTCGACGCGCCTATCCTGCGCCCACCCTTCGTCGTCCTTGCCCTCGGCGTCGATCTCGCCGCGCGACGATGAGCCGACGCGATCACTCGAGATGCCGAGATCATGCATGTAGCGCCGCACGGAGTCTGCGCGCGCCTCGCCGAGCCCCATGTTGTACTCGGTCTCACCGCGCGGGTCCGTCCGCACAACGAGGGCGATCGCGCGACCTCGGAGCGCGCCATCAGTCATGCACCGCGCGACGAGCGCGAGGATGTCTCGATCGTTGGAGGCGAGCTGCGTCGAGTCGAAATCGAAATGGGCCGCGCCTCCCTTTTGCTCGGGCAACGCGCAGAGGCGCGCGATCTCTTGAGAGACGTGCAGGCTTTGGGTCTCGATGCCGGGGCCCACGTTCGCGCCCTGCGCCAGCGCCACGATGGGCTTGCCGTGCGACGCCCCGCCGATCGCCTTGGCGGGAGGCGCTTTTGCGCTAGCTCCGCCGCACGCGACCACGCCCAACAAAGCGAAAACTGAGATTGTGCGAAACATGTTGATGCTCTCCTTCGGTCAGCTTCGGAATAACCCTCGGCGCTGTATGTGGCCCAGTTTCGTGCACGTGATGCCGCCTTCAGCGGACACCAACGACAGGTGGTGTGCCGTTGGCACGCCCCAACGCACCTTTTCCAACGGCCGTGGGTGCACTACATAACGTCGGATGCACCTCGATTCTTTCTTCGAAGGCGATGGCATCGACGTTCCTCGGCTCGCGGAGGTCCTGGACGGCCTCGGGCACGCAGGGCGAGTGGAGACTGTACGGCGTTGGGGCAAGCGCGAGCAGTCTCGCCTGTACGAGGCGATCAAGGGCCACATGCCGCTGACGCTCGACTACTTCGTGCCGAGCGCGACGGACGCGTTGGTCCCCGTCATCCACGAAGGCAAGAACACGCTCCCCGCGTTCACGCACTTCCAGAAGCGCTTCTGTAAGCCCAAGGCGAAGGACGGCGACGCCGCGGCCGAGCTCTGGGGTTACAACGAAGGGTCCCAGAAGTCGCTCATCGAGCTCAAGCCGTTCACAGGCCCAGGCTACTTCTGTGTGCACACGCCCAAGGATCGCGACGGCAGCGAGGGCGAGATCGACATCGACTATCGCAAGATCCCTCCCACCAAGCCGGACTCTTGGCCAGAGCTCATCCCCAACGAGGCGAAGCTCGGTCGCTTCATCTACGCGGGTATGGTCGACGTCATGCGCGGACTCTCCAACCACGTCTCCATCGGCCGCGCGATGAAGGGCGGCAAGTGGATGGCTGCGTGGTTCGTCCTCGTTCGAGAGGATTCGCCGAGCGCTTGACTAGTCAAGAGACACTCGAGCTGCGCGTCGTCCATTCGATCTCGGAGATCCCCAAGGCCGATTGGGATGCGCTCCTCGGCCCAGACGACTCTCCCTTCGTCGAGCACGATTGGCTCGATTGTCTCGAGGAGTCCGGCTGCGTCGGCTCGTCGCGATCGAGGACAGGTAGTCCCGCTCCCCTCGAGCGCGCCGGACTGACGCGACACGCCAGCGGTTGGCTCGCGAGCCACTTCGCCGTCTACCGCGGAGACACGCTCATCGCGGCCGCGCCGGCGTACTTGAAAGGCAACAGCGAGGGCGAGTTCGTCTTCGACTGGAGCTGGGCCGATCTCGCGCAGCGCCTGCGTGCGCCGTACTACCCGAAGCTCATCGTGGCCGTTCCGTTCTCTCCCGTCACCGGAGAGCGTGTGCTCGTCGCAGATGGCGAGGACCGCGACGGGCTGACCAACATGGTCGCGCGCGCCGCGATCGACGTCGCCGGAAAGCTCGGCGCACATGGCGCGCACGTTCTCTTTCCAAAAGAAAAGGAGGCCTCACAGTGGGAGGCCGCAGGCTACATGCGACGGCTCGGCGTGCAGTACCACTGGCACAACGCAGGCTACGCGACGTGGGAAGACTTCTTGGCGACCTTCAACAGCAAGCGCCGCCACCAGATCAAGCGTGAGTCCTCCCAGGCCGAAAAAGACGGCGTGTTGATAGAAACGCTCCCGCCCGAGCGCATCACTCCGGACATGACTGACGCCATGTACGACTTCTACTTGTCGACCGTCGACAAATTCAGCTGGGGCAGACGATACCTGAATCGCCCATTCTTCGAGCTCATCGCTTCTCGCTTCAAGCGAAATTTGTCATGGGTCGTCGCCAGCAAAGAGGCTGTGCCCATCGCAGGCGCATTCAACGTGCAGAAGGGCAAGCGCCTCTACGGCCGCTACTGGGGCGGACGCGTGGAGATGCCGTTCTTGCACTTCAACGTCTGCTACTACCACGGCGTGCGCCACGCGATCACCCATGGCCTCGAGGCGTTCGAGCCTGGCGCGGGCGGCGAACACAAGAGACCGCGCGGCTTCGTCCCGACGATCACTCACTCGGCGCACTGGGTGGAGAACCCACGCTTGTCCGCGATCATCGACCCGTTCCTCGAGAATGAGCGAGCAGCGATCCTCGCGTTCGTACAGAGCGGTGGAGAAGAGTGACCCAGCGACCGCAGCTACTTGAACGTGTCTTTGCGCGAGCGCCTCTGTCCCAACTCCACCGCGTTCTTGGCGCGCATGAACGGGTTGGTGGCGAGCTCTTCGGCGATCGTCGAGGGCACGGTGGGGGCTCCCCCTGCTCTCTTGGTCTTTGCGCGAGCGATGGCGGCGCTCACCGCGGCGTTGTCCGGCTCCACGTTCGCGGCGAAGCGTAGATTCGCTTCAGTATATTCGTGACCGCAGTAGACGCGCGTGTCTCCCGGCAACTCGGCGAGCTCACGCATCGAGTTGAACATGTCTTCGGGCGTGCCTTCGAAGAGCCTGCCGCACCCGGCGACGAAGAGCGTGTCCCCCGTGAAGACCGCGCGCTCGTCTCCATCAGAGACGAAGTATGCCACCGCTCCCATCGTGTGCCCCGGCACGTGAAGCGCGCGCACCGCGAAGCTCCCGAACGAGAACGTCTCTCCGTCTCGCAGCTCGCGAGTTTGGCCGGGGACTCTCCCTCTATCCGAGGTGTGCGCCGTGATCTCCGTAATTTTTAGGGCTTTCGCGACGTCTTCGTTCGCTGCCGTGTGATCGGGGTGATGGTGCGTGGACCAGATCACGCTCGGCGAGAGACCGTGCTTTGCCACTGCGGCGAGGATGGGTGCCGCCTCTCCCGTGTCGACGATCGCGCAGACGTTCGTCTTTTCGCAAACGACCAAGTATCCATAGTTGTCCTTGAGGTAAGGCACGATCTCGATCCGCATTACTTTGCTCCAGCGTCCTTCGGGTTGTTATACGCGCCGTTCAAGCAGCCCTCTTTGCACGACGTGGGCGGCACGTCGATGATCGTCTTTTCAAACGAACGAAAGCGCTTGACCATGTCGTCGTACGCTTCGCCGCTCGTGATCGGCTTGAGCTCCTCGGGGTCGGCCTCCAGATCGAACACCTGCATGTACTCGGTGAGCCCGAACGCGATGAGCTTGTATTTGCCGTGCACGATCGCGCGGCGCTTGTCGTTGTCGCTGGTCTGGGGGAGATCGATCGCCACGTCGCGAGCCTCTTGCATCGCGTCCGTGGTCCCGAAGAGCTCCGGCACGAGGCTGCTGCCCTCGAACCCCGCCTGCGGTGGGAGCCCGAAGAGATCCAAGATGGTCGGCGCGAGATCGATCGCGCTCACGGGATGACTGATCCGCGCGTGATCGGCGCCTGGGACGACGATCAAGAGCGGCACTCGTACGAGGTTCTCCCAGAGCTCGAAGCCGTGCACGACCTGTTTGTGCTCGCCGAACGCCTCACCGTGGTCCGCGCTCACGATGATGGCGGTGCGCTTGCCCCAAGGCTTGTTCGCGATGAAGTCGAGCAGCTTGCCGATGTACTGATCTGTGAAGGTGACCTCGCCGTCGTAGTAGTCGCGCGCCTTGGGACCGTACGAGATGCCTTCATGCGGCTTGTAGCTGTCGTGCGGATCGGTGAAGTGGTACCAGGCGAAGAAGCGGCCCGTGTCCACCAGCGGATCGCTGAGCTGCTTCTCTGCGATCGCCTCGAGCTGCGGAGAGGTGATGTTGTCGTCGGTCGTGTTGCTCCACTTCAAGTCGGGCACGACCTCGTATGCGTCGAAGCCCTGTTTGAAGCCCGCGTCCTTGAAGTAGCCGTGCGCGTGCGCGGTCATCGTGCGAACTGCCGCGTCGTGGAGCACCTCGGGGAAGAGCAGGTTTTTGTCTGCGTAGTTGCCGAAGAAGTAGCCGTCCCGCGTGAGCTCGCCAGGGAGCTTGCCGCCGAGCAGTCCACCGAGGCTCATCGAGGTGTACGAGCTGAGCGAGTACGCGTGCGTGTAGTCGACGGACTTCTTCTCGATCTCCGTGAGCACTGGCGCGATCGGGCGCGCATAGCCGTTCCACGGCATGTCCGCCCGCAGGCAGTCGATCGTGATCAAGATCACGTCGAGATCTGCCGGCGGACGCGTCGCCTTGATCGGTGACGCATCAACGATTGATGAGTCAACGACCGCAGGCGCGCCGTCCGGGCCGCTGATCACGAGAGCCGGCTCACCGCACTTGCACGAGGCGCCAAGAAGGGCGACCGTGTTGCAGAGAAGGACGAGTCGTCGCAGGAGACTATTCGATGTAGATGCGGATGAACGACGCAGCGGCTTTGCTGCCGGCCGGCGGGGGATCGCCCGCCTCGCTGTTGACGTTGCCCGTGTACGTGAGCGTCGGGATGGTGAGATCCGCGATCGGGAACGTCGACTGCTTGCAGCCCGCTGGCGGAGTCACCTTGAGCTTGATCGAGGCGCCGACAGGGACGTTGTAGAAGATGCCGCTCGGCGTCTTGCCGTCGATGACCGACGTCTGACCCGGATCCGGGAAGCCCGAAGCCGCGAAATACAGCAATTTCTCGCTGCCTGGAGTGGCGAAAGCGACGGTGGACCCTTGCGCCGTCGGGCAGCCGCCTCCGCGCGCGTAGACTCGGAAGGAGACGACCGCGAGCGTCGGGTCGATGCCGGTGAGCGTCGCTTCGAGCAGCTGTTGCGTGCCTGCGGGGACGAAGCTGGTGTCGCCGCGATCGCTGTCGCCGGAGACGATCATCTCTTGCTCGATGAGCTTCACGTAGCCCGGGTTGGTCACGGTCATCGACACGGGCGTGGCCTTCGCAACGCTGAGCGACCAAAAGCCTTTGTCGTCGGTCGTCGCGCTCCCGGTGCCGATCGTGACTGTCGCGCCCTTGATCGGCGAGCCCGCACCAAAGCCGACGATGCGGCCCTTGAGCATCGCGTTGTTGGGGTTGCTCGTGTCCCCGCCGCCGCCGTCGACTGGGTTGTTCGTAGCGGGCGTCGAGCTACAGGCCACCAACAAAGTTGCAAGCAAAAGTGCGTTCTTCATCTCATCTCCAAATTTAAAAGTACGGTCACGACTCGATGGTGATCGCCAACTTGTCGCGCAAGCCAAAGTAATCTTCGCTCACGCTAAATAGCACGATCTCTTTCATG
>JANYHY010000207.1 GCA_025362165.1 Myxococcales bacterium
GCGACACGACCTCGCCCGCCTCGACGCGCGCGGTCACGACCGCAGGATCCGGATCCAATCGTGCGACGATCGCGTTCGGCACCTCGATCGGACCACGCAAGCTGTCACCCGCGACGCCGATCCGCTTGCGCAGATACGACAGCGCTCCGGCCGATCGCTCGCTCGTCGCAGGACCGAGCGCTCTCGCGAGACCCGAGGGATCGCTCTCGGCTCCGAGAGCGATGAGCGCGCGCACTGCTGCGTGACGCACGCGCCAGAATGGATCCTCGAGCGCGTCGCGCAACACCGGCACGCTGCGTTCCCTGTCGATCGACGCGGCGGCTACGATCGCGGCTCGCCGGACCCACCACGTCGGATCATTGGCAGCTGCGCGTGTGATGAGCGGAAACGCGGCGGCGTCGTGTTGCATGGCGAGCGCGCGAAGCGACGCGTGTCGAACCATCGGGAGCTCGTCGAAGAGCGCGTCGCGGAGCGCAGGTGTGGCGATGAATGCGGCTGCGCGACCGAGAAAGAACGCAGCGGCCGCACGAACCGCTCCGTCGGAGTCGAACGCCAGCACCTCGCGCGCTGCGTACGCCGTCTGATCGTCGTGCCGGAGTGTCTCGAATGCATGCCGGCGCGTGTGCCTCGAGGAGGAGAGGAGCGCGATCATTCGTCGTCCTCGTCTTTGGAGGCCTTCTTCTTGGCGTTCTTCGGCTTCGCCTGAGCCACGCGCAGATCCTTGAGCATCTGTTGCATGCGCTGTTCGACGGCGAGCGTGACCTTCTTCTCCGTGGCGACGAGCAGCTCGGGCAACCAGAAATAAAGCACGCGGCCCTTGGCGAGCGCCGCACGACGAACGAACACGTCGCCGTTCACTTCGACACGCTCGCCCGCTTTGTCGAAGCACTTCTTGCAAAGGCACGGCAGCTTCGGCTTCGACTCGTGTCGATTGACGTGAACGGGAGCTTTCACTTCGGGCGCGAGCGCCGCGACTGGGGTCGTGCCTGCAGCGACGCCGAGGAGCAGCGCGACATCCGGAGCGGAGAGCGCGCGCGGAGTCTGCAGCGACATGCCCAGCTTGCCTGCCGCTGCGGTGATCCCTGCGCCGTTTGCGAACTTGATCTGCTTCTTGAGTGAGGAGATGTCGGTGATCGCGACGCTGTTCGGCGCAGACTCCCAACCGTCTTTGACTGACTTCACGTCACGGAGCACGGCGACGAGCCAGAGGGCTTCCTCCGGAGGCCGCACGGTGACGAGGAAGATATGTCCGCCCTCCCCCAATGGCTTCAGCGACGCGTGCGTGCTGGCGTACTTCGCAGTGGGCCACACCTGTCCGATGCCGAGGACCTTGCCGCCTTGACGTGCTTGCGTCTCGTAAACCTTCTTCGACACGACTGCGAATACGCTCGCCACGCGAGAAGGCTAACCTGAATTGCTCGCGCCTTGGCACCCTCAATCAGTCGAGTGCTCGTGGCTTCAGTTGATCGGCGTCGAGCCCGTGAACGGGATGCGAATGCCCGTGGGTTGGGCAGGTGGCAGCGCGACGCCGATGGCCCGACCCAGCCCAGCGAGCGTGTCTGCGTTGAGCTGTAGAGTGACGCCAGACTGCACTAGCGTGACGTGAAACGTGCCGCAAGGGCACTTCGCGAGGCGAACGCCGTCCGTGTTGACGATCACTTGGTGGGAGCCGCAACTGCCCTTTTCTTGAGACATCGCTGAGAAAATAGCACGCTGCGGCTGCGCGCGCGATATCGGTTGAATCTATAGAGCGGCGACGTCGTCCAACGAAGAACGCTAACGGCCCGATGGCCGATCGAGGGAGAGATCATGCGAAAGCTCATGAGCGGAGTGGTGGCTGCGGTCACATTGGCGGTTCTGGTTTTTGGTCCTGCAGCTAGCGCAGACGGCCCGCCCAACACGGACGCCGGTGCGCCGCCGCCTCCTCCACCACCGACCACTGCGCACGGCACCAATTTTCAGGTGAAGAACGGCCTCGACAACAGCTTTTGCATGGATATCGCGGCGGGAGCGACAGAGGGTCGCAGCCTCACGCTTTCTGCGTGCAGCGCGGTGGCGTCGCAGCGCTGGGGTTTCACATGGAACTCCAACGAGACCAACTCGGTCATCGACTCGCAAGGCATGTGCGTGGATGCGAAGGGGCGTCACACAGGTGATGGAATCGCGGTCGTCGCCAACAAGTGCCACCACGGCGAGGCTCAGAAGTTCACCTACACGTCGACCGGTCACATCATCGACCTCAAGACCAAGAGCTGCCTCTCGGTTCCGCGCGCAGGCGCAGCGGCGCCCGTGTTCTTGGAGGCGTGTGATGACACGAAGAAGGGCCAGAACTGGAAGCTCGCCCAGTAGATTCAAACACGAAGGAAGGCGCGGTCTCGAAAGGGGCCGCGCTTTCTTCTTGTCTCATTGCTTCTTGAGCCGCCAGATCGTGCCGTCCACGAGCGTGTAATAGATCGAGTCGTTGCTGATCGTGAAGCTCTGCGGGAGCATCAGTTGATTGACGACTAGGACCGGCTTGTTGCCAAGACAGTCAGCGCCGACGGGACAACGGTAGATGGAGCCCCCCATTCCCGTGTTGAGCCAGTAGACGTTCTTCGCGGCAGCATCGACGTGGAAGAGCGGCAACCATTGACTGAGGTTGTTGGCCACGGACATCGTCGCCCAAGTCGCGGAGGAGCTGTTCGATTGGTGGAAGATGCTGCTGTTGCCGAGCGCGTAGAGATCGTTGCCCGCCGTCCCGAAATCGAGATCCACGAGACCAAGCTGCGAAGCGCTGCTCACAGCGCCGCCGTTCGTCGCGCAGTACGCGACGCCGCTCCCCGAGTAGCCTTCGATCCACGCGACGGTCGTCCCGTTCGTCGCCACTCGCTTCGGGTTGTCGCGCGCGGCGATTCGTTTGGCACCCACTCCGTTCAGACACCCACCGAGCAGACACGACCAGACGCCGCCGTTGCCGGAAGCAGCTTCATCGATCGTGAAGTAGACGTTCTTCGAGTCGAATGCGACGCCGAGATCTTGCGAGTTGTGAGGCGCGTAGTCGATGCGGCTCGGGCATCCCACGCTATTGGGACAACGCGCGACGCCGTTGTTGTTCGGGCCTGCGTTGTAGTTGGTGAAGTACACGACGCCAGCGCCAGCCTTCAAATCGTTGATGGCGTGCTCCGTGCTCGTGATCACCGTCGCGCCCGCGTCGAAGCTGCCAATCTTGAAGGACAGGATCGTCGTGATGTTGTCGGTCACGAAGAGCGATGTGTTGTCGGTGTCGATGAGGTAAGGATCGGTGACCTTCGCGACTTGAACAGGCTGGCATACGCCGCCGTTGCACGTGCCGCCGAAGCAGTTGCATCCGCCATCAGGCAGGACGACCACGTCGTTGAACGAAGTGTCTGCAGGAGTGCCGCCGTCTGGGACGAACCCATCAGGGAACGTGCTCGTGTCGGGTTGCGGTCCGCCTTCGCCTGTCCGGCCGAAGTTGGGGTCTGCGTTGGTGTCGCTCGGGATCCCCAGGATCACGCCGCAAGCGGTCGTTGCGCCCGCAATCATCGAGATCGCGACCAGCGTCCAGACCGTCGCGCGCTTCAAAACGAGCCTCCCAATGTGGCGCCCCATGGAGCGCCGGGCGCGCCGAAACGCGCTTGCAGGCTGTGGGTCTCCTCGGTCTTGTGCGCGGTGAGCATCAAGATCACGCCTCCGACCGCGAGCGCGCTTCCAGCGATGATCGAGACCGTGCTGATGAGAGCGTCTGTCCTCGCGTCGTCGACGAGCGCCTTGCCCGCGGGCGAGCAGGTCGTCAGATCCGCGTTGCAGATCTTGGGGTCGCTTGCGTCGCTCTTCTTGCCAGAAGCCAACACGCCGAAGATGACGCCCACGACCACGCCCACGCCGCCCACGCCCGCGATGACTCCACCGACGATGCGCTGCGGAGGCACGGCCCCCGAAGACGCGCCCGCGACGAGCGCAGGGATGGTAATTGACTTGTCATCTTTCGCGGCACCGACGTCCACTCTCGTGGTGTAGTCCGCGTGGTCTGGCGCGCTCGCGATGATCGTGTGCGCTCCGGGGTCCACCGGCAACGCGACGCCGAACGTGCTTGGGTCGACGGCGATCCCATCACGCTTGATGACGAGGCCAGGAGTCGGAACGCCGATGACGACGGTGAGCTTGCTCAGCTTCGACTCGAGCGCGTTCGCGGATTCGTTCGCTTGCTGCACCCAATCAGGATGGCGGCTCCCGGCGGCGACGGCGGCGTCTTTGTAGGTGATCCACGCGCTGGCGCTCTGACCGTTCTGTTCGTAACACGACGCAAGATTGAGCAGCGTCCCGGCGCCTGGGTCGAGCTTTTGACTTGCCTCCAGCTTCTTGCAAGCCTCGGCGAAGCGCTTCTTGTCCATGAGCGCGCGCCCCTCGTCGAAGAGCGTCTGCGCCGCGACCACCTTCGGATCAGCGCTCTGCGCGTGCGCGATCGATGACACACAAAGCATCACCGCGAGCACCCCCGCTCTCCAACCGCTCCTCATCGTGCGTCAGTTTCGCACGTTCGGCAGTTGACGTTGTCCAGATCCGCTTCCGGCATCCGCGGGGGCTACGACTGGCGGCTGGACGGCGGTGACCACCACGGCAGGAGTCAGCGATCCTGCGTCGGGCTTCGCCTTCACGACAGGCACGATCACAGATGTTGTGTGCGCGGCCGTGACGGCTGGGGGCGCAGTGGCGGCGGCTGCGATCGGCGGAGGATCGTTCGTCTGTTGTGGAGCCGTGTTGGTCGGCGGCGGCGCGCTCGTCATCACCACGGTCTGCACGGGAGGCGGCCCATGTCGAACGGCCTCGAAGCCCACGACGCCGAGTACGGCTGCGATCGCCACGCCTACCCCGATGAGGATCGGCGCGCGACGTGGAGAAGGGTTCGCGAGCTGCGTGCGATCCCAAGCCGAGTTCGTGCTCGCGCCAGGCCCGACCAAGCGAACACTCGTGGGCTCCGGCGCAAGCGCAGAGACACGCGGCTGGCTGAACCGACTCGCCGACAAAATCTCGTCGGCCTTCGCGATGCCTTCCGCGGAGGCGTAGGGGGCGATCGCGGCAGACAGCTCAAACACGCTCTGGAAGCGATCCTCACGGCGCTTCTCCAAGCACCGCAAGATCGCCGCGACGAGGAGCGGCGGCGTGTCGGGCCTCAGGTCGGTGAGCGGCCGCGGCGCGTCTTGCACGACCATCGCCGTGAGCTCCGTCACGGACATCGCGAGGAACGGCACCTGTCCGCCGATGAGCTCGTAGAGGATCGCGCCAAGCGCCCAGATGTCCGTGCGCTGATCGGTGTTGCGCGCCGAACGAAGCTGCTCCGGCGACATGTAGTTCGGCGAGCCCATGATCTGTGTCGTCGCGGTGAGCGAGAGCTCGGAGTCCATCGCCGACTTCGAGATGCCGAAATCGAGCACTTTCACGAGGGGCTTGCCGCTCACCCGCTTGGTCAGAAATAAATTCCGCGGCTTCAGATCGCGATGAACGATGCCGAGCGCGTGCGCCTCAGCGACTGCTTCGCAGGCCTGCAGGACGTAGTCGACGGCGGTCTCGATAGGAATGGCGCCGCGCTCGATCAAGCAGTCGAGATCTTCGCCCTCCAGGTACTCCATCACGATGAACGGCGCGCCGTCCTCCAGATGTCCAACATCGCTGACGCGAGCGACGTGTTCGCTCTTCAGGCGCACCGCGGCGCGCGCCTCACGCTCGAAGCGCTCGACGTTCTCGGAGTGCTGCATGGCCTGAGGCAACATGAGCTTCACCGCGACGAGCTGGTTGAGCCCGAGGTGAGTCGCCGCCAGCACGACGCCCATCCCGCCCTCACCAAGCACGCGCTCCACCCGAAACTTTCCCGCCAGCACCTCTCCGGGCTGAAACGATTTCGCGGGCTCACGCAAAGTGTTGCTCATGATGCTCGGGGAGATGAAAGTAACAGACTCCGCATGGGTTGGACGAATCCGCGGCTCAGTTCATTCAAGGCTAAAAACGGGCGCTTCATCGACTCACAACGCTCGTCACAACGCTCGAAGAAGCTGACCTCTTCTACGGTGAGGAGTTCCAAACGCTCTGTCGAGGTAGGATGTTGAGCGTGAGACCTACCTTTCCCTTCTTCGCGTACGTGCTCGTCGCGTGCTCCGCCGATGAAGCTCCCGTGAGCCATGGTCCGAACGTGAAACCCGACGCGAGCGTGTTACCGGACACGTTCGTCGCGGCGGATGCGATCGCAGATCAATCCACGCAAGACGTCGCCGCAGACGCGCCTACGTGCAACGCGACGACGGTAGTGCTCGCGGGGAACTCGACGCTCTTGTGGGGAGGCAGCGCGACTGGGAGCCTAGCGATCACGGTCGCGACCGTGGCAGGAAGCACGGGGGATCGAATCGCGATCGCCCCAAATGGCGCCGGGTTCGTCGCCGCGCTGCGATCGGCGAGCGGTTGCACTGGTAACGTCTGCCCGCTCATCGCGACCGTGTTCAACGGCAGCTGGGCAGACACGGCGGCGATCCCGAACGCCACGACGATCGACGCGCCCGCGCTCGCGACGCTCGGTGGCGTGTCACACGTGCTCTACCAAGACGCCGCGTTCAAGTACGAGCATCGCAAGTACGTCGCGAGCACATGGGACTCGAGCGACGATCCCGTCGGCGGTGGAGGCAACGCCCAGAGCTTCGGCGCGAAGGCCCCGAGCGTCACCGGAGTAGGAACGGATTTGGTCGCGCTCCAAGCCGGATCCGACAACCTCATCTACGATCAGACCTGGACCAACGCCGCTTGGGCGAAGGCTCACCAGCAAGCGAACATGAGCGCAGAGAACGGCATCACGCCGACGATCATCACGCTCTCCGGGAGCGATTTACTTGCAGTCTACATGCGCAAGTCCGACTTCAAGATCATGAGCCTCGCGCGCACCGGCGGCGTTTGGGACACCAACCCTACGCTGCTCGACGTGAACGCATTCACGAACGACCCCGTGGCGGTCACACCGATCGGACAAGGTCGCGCGCTGCTCGTATTCAAAGGCTCGGACATGGTGCCGTACTTCAGTGTCTACGATCCGAAGAAGGTGCCGACGTGGACTGCGCCAGCACCTGTGCTCGCAGGAAAACCAACTATCGCGTCGACTCCATCCGTCTACCCAGGCGTGTGCGGTGACGAGGCGATCGTCGCCTACGCGAAGCTGAGCGGCGGCGTCGAGCTCGCGCACTTCGCAGGCGGCACGTTCACCGGACCGGTCGCCGTGAGCGGGACGACCGGCGCAACTTACGTCGCCGTCGCGACCAAGTCCTAGCGGCACTTCGAGTGATAGTTCTGCTCTGCGAGCAAGACCTCCGGCGGCGCGATGCGCATGTTCTCGAGCGACCGGATCGCCGCACCTGCGCGCTCGCACTCGCCGTCATCGAGAGCGTCTGCGGCGTAGCGGAGGCGATCGTCTGCGTACATGGTCGCGAAGGGGTACTGCGCTGGGTGCGTGTCCGTGATGAACACCCGCAGCGCGCACGCCACCACGATCGCAGCGCAGAGCCCGATCACGCCGAACTTGGTGGAGGTCGGGATCGTCACGCCACGGCGCCACAGCGCGGCGATGATCGCGCCAGACACTGCGCCGCCGAAGTGCGCGGAGTTGTCGAGACCGCCGTTGTTGCCCATCGCACGGAAGACGAACGTGACGAAGAACCCGAGCGCGAAGATGCTCGCGAGCCACTTGGCCATCGCGCGCATGATCGGGCTCTCCTTGCCCTCGATTCGATATCCAAGCACGAGCGCCGCGCCGATCAGCCCGCACACGGCGCCCGACGCGCCGACGCTCACTTTGGGAGTCGCCGAAAGCAGCCCCGTGAACATGCTCGCGGAGCTCCCGAGTGCGCCAGAGAGAAGAAACAGCGGAAGCATGCGCGCCGCGCCCGCCGCTCGCTCCACGAACGTCCCCACTTGTCGGAGCGCGACCATGTTGAACGCGAGATGAAGGAGCGAGCCGTGCACGAAGCACGACGTGAGCAGCGTCTCGATGCGGTCCTCGTATCGCGTCGCGTTCGCGAAGTTCGCGCCGAAAGCGAGCAGCGTGGGCATCGACATGTTCGAGATGCCGTGCAAACCGTCTCTCCAGATCTGTCCGAGGAACACCGCGACGTTCAACCCCACGAGGATCGTGGTGAGCGGCAGCATCGGCGTCTTCGGGCTCTCCTCGTCTACGCGAGCGGCGGGCTCGACTCTGCGCGGCGCGGGAGCGGGAGTCACGCATACGTTGTACTACGCATCCTGGAACTGGGGCGTGACGCAGTCACTCCGCTTGCCGAAGGCCGTTGATGTCCGCCGAAGGCGGCATCAATTTGGCGGGAACTTGGCCGGGATCGCGCGCGGCTGATAGCGAACACGCGAGAGCAATGGATCTTCTCGTCCGCGCGACGCTCGGTTTTCGCAAGGTCGGGCGCAGCGCGCTCGGTGCGCTCGTGGCCTTCGGTCTGGGCGCGCACCTCGTCCTCGTCGGGGGCTCTCCGGGGCACGAGCTCGAGCAGACGATCGCAGGCGCCATCGCGTCCGCGCTGCTCCTCCTTCGCGTTGTGCAGAAGCTCCAAAAAAACCAAGCCACGTACGTGGCTCGCGACATGGGGCTGTTGGCGGCCTTCGTGTTGATCGTCGTGCTCCTGCGTTTCGGTGGCGGCCTCGACGGACCATGGGCTGCGTCTCTGTACCTGTTGATGGCGCTCATCGCGGCCGTCGCGCGCCCACTCGCGATCGCGCAGACGGCGCTCTATGTCGTGACGCTCGAGGCTTGCCTCAGGACGATCGCGCTGCGAGCACCCGCGACCGAGAGCATGCTCGCGCGCACGCTATTCTTGGCCTCTTTCGCGCTCGCCAGCGCGGTCGTCGTTCGCGCTGAGGTCGCGCGCATTCGTCATGCCTCGCGCAAGCGCCTCGACGCGGAGCTCGCGAAGATCCAAGAGGACGCGCGGAGCTATCGGCTGCTCGGCAACAGCGAAGGCAAGAGCGAGGATCGCCTGGAGCGCTCGAGCGCGCTCGAGATCCAGAAGGCCGTCCACTACGCGCTGGATCTCTTGCGCCGCACGCTCGGACTCCACACCGCCGTGATGCTCTGGCAGAACACGCAGGGCACCCATTTACGCATCAGCGAGCTCTCCACCGAGAGCGACTCGATCCGTGACGCACCATTCCCGGTTGGCGACGGCGTGCTCGCGGCGGTCGCGATGAACAAAGAGCGCGTGAGCCTCTCCAACCTGCGCGCGTCGATGAAGGTGCCGTATTACGACGGGCCGTCGCCCGCGCGATCGTTGCTCGCGATCCCTGCGGTGGAGGACGGTCAGCTTCGCGGCATCCTCGCGCTCGATCGCACGACGAGCGAAGCGTTCACGCCACGTGAAGAA
This sequence comes from Myxococcales bacterium, assembly GCA_025362165.1. Taxonomy (GTDB): domain Bacteria; phylum Myxococcota_A; class Polyangia; order Polyangiales; family Polyangiaceae; genus JANYHY01. The sequence continues at coordinate 9,396 of JANYHY010000207.1, forward strand.
GAGCTCGCGACGCAAGCCGCGCATTTTTGCGTGCGCGCGATCCAGAACGAGCGCGTGTTCGTCCAGCTCGAGCGCGCGAAGGTCGAGCAAGGCAAGCTGTATCGCGCCGCCCAAGCGCTCGGCGCTGCGCTGAGCGAGAAGGACGTCCTCGACGCTGCCGTTCGAGCCGCGCGAGAGATCGCGAGCTTTGATCTGGCGGCCGTCACGTTGTTCGACGAAGCCACGCGCACTCACCAGGTCGTCGCTGCTACGAGCGGCGAAGGCGAGGTCGACGATCTCGTCGGCGCGAAGTTCCAGCACAACGGCGGTCTCGTCTCGATGGTCGTCCAGAACAAGTTCCCTCTCCCTTACAAGGGCGAGTACGACGCCGCGCGCCAAGTCGTGCTCACGCGACACTACCCGTGGCCGAAGCTGCCGAGCCTCTTGGTGTTGCCGCTCGTGCTCCACGGTCGTCCGCTCGGCACGCTCATCCTCGGCGCCAAACGCCGCCACGCGTTCGGAGATAGTGTGAGGCCCACACTAGAGGTCCTCGCGAGCCACCTCGCCGTCTCGCTCGCGAACGCGCGCATGGTCCACAAGCTCGAGACGATGGCCACGACCGATGGTCTCACCGGCCTGTTCAACAAGCGCGCGATGCTCGACGAAGCGAAGAAGAAGATCGAGGCAGCCGCGCGTTTCGACCGTAAAATGAGCCTCCTCATCGCAGACATCGATTTCTTCAAGAAGGTGAACGACACGTTCGGCCATGACGTCGGAGACGTGGTCATCAAGGGGCTCGGCGAGATCCTCAAGCGCCAGAAGCGCACCACGGACATGGTCGCGCGCTTCGGCGGAGAAGAGTTCGTCGTGCTCTGCGAACAGACAGACGAGAAGGGCGCGATGTTGCTCGCCGAGCGCATCCGCGAAGAGCTCGCCAAGACGACGTTCCACACGGAGAAGGGTCCGCTCTCGGTCACCTGCTCGCTCGGCGTCGCGACGTTCCCTGGCTCGGGCAAGGATTGGGACACGCTCTTCAAGGCCGCGGACGACGCGCTCTACGTGAGCAAGCGCAGCGGGCGCGACAAGTCCACCGCGCACGTCCCAAGCCGGGGCGCGACCGAGACTCCACCTCCGACCAAGCGCCTCGTCGGCTAGCTCAGAGGGTCGTGCTAGGTTGCGCGACATGCTCCGCGCCTTGTTGTCGTTTGTGCTCGTCGCTGCCTGCACGCCCAACTCGCCCAACGGGATCGTCGCCGCTCCAGCGACCACGGACGCGGTCCCCGTGATCGCCGCGCCTGTAGCCGACGCGTCGATCGGTCAGACGCGCACGCTCACGGACTCTGTGGTCGCGGGACCCAAGCTGTGCGGCTGCGGGCTCTGCGATCCATTGCCGAGCGGAGACGGTTGCAAGGTAGACACTGACTGCGCGCCTGAGACTCCGTGTCATGCCACGGCGTGCGTCGCCAAAGCGAAGTCGACGCCGCGCACGAAGGACATCATGTGCACCGAAGAGGTTCGCTGCGTGAGCGCGGACGCGAACACATGCGGCTGCCTCGCTGGCGTCTGCACTCTCTACAAGAAGAAGTAGAGTCGACGCTCATGCGAAGGCCCCTCCACGTTCGCGCGCGTGACGCGGTGTTCAAGGTGATCTTGCGCTCGCCGAAGCGCGTGCTCGTCGCTCTCGGAGGCGGACCGGATCGCAAGGAGGGGATGCTCTTGGACGCGCACGTGGGCGTGCTGCTCAACGCCGCGAAGCTTGCAGGCGCTGTCGATCGACCCGATATCGCGTCCTCCCGTCGTTACATGGACGTGGAGTCGCAGTCGGTAGCGCCCAAGCTGATCGCGATGGCGATCGAGCGCG
>JANYHY010000244.1 GCA_025362165.1 Myxococcales bacterium
CCGGCGGTGCTGGAGGGATCAGCGTGCCTATCGTCTACAAGGGAACACTACCGACAATTGATAGCGCAACGACTAGCAAGTTGACCCCTGGTAACAAGGGACTCAAAGGCACTGGCGGCATGCCTGCAGTCAACGACGGCCCAGACGGCGTGTCGCAACAGACGTTCGAGTGCAAGGCGCCTCAATGCAACTAGTCATGCAACTAGTGAAATGACGATGAACGCCCCAACCTACAGAGCCGGCGACGAGATTCCGGGCACGCGCTACGTGTTCGTCTCTGCGCTTGGTGAAGGCGGGCAGGGCGTCGTCTACTTGGTTCGTCATCCGTTCTTGGATGTCCTGCGCGTGATGAAGCTCGTGCACGCGCACCTCGCCGAACGCACGGACGTCAACCTACAAGACGAGGCGCGCGCGCTCGCCAAGATCGATCACCCGGGCATCGTTCCGGTGCTCGAAGGCGGCATCACTTCAGAGCCACAACCTCGTCCGTTCTTCGTGATGCCGCGGCTGGAAGGCGACACGCTGCACTCGGTGCTCCGTCGACGGCGGTCGGGAATTCCCGTGCGGCACGCGATCGACATGGCGCTCGAGCTGCTCGATGGTCTCGATGTGGCTCACAACGAGCCGCACAACTTGATTCACCGCGACATCAAGCCGGGCAACATCTTCATGTCCCGCATCTCGCCGACGAAGACGACCGCCGTGTTGCTCGACTTTGGGATTGCAAAGTTGATCGAACACGCCGGCCGCAACACTCAGCGTGGCTTCGTCGGGACGTGGGAGTACGCAGCGCCCGAGCAACTAGAGGGACGCCCTACGACTCAATCGGATCTCTACAATATCGGGTTGGTGCTCTACGAGACGATCGCTGGGCAGCACCCGTTCAAAGCGTTTTGTAAGCAGCGACAAGACTACGCCGAGGCGCACCTGCTTCATGTGCCGCCGAGATTGTCGTCTTTGGGGACAGTCCCCAAAGCGATTGAAGAGATCGTGCACGAGGCATTGGCGAAGGACCCTGAACGCAGGCCGAAGAGCGCACACGAGTTCGCGCGCGTGCTCCGCGCGATCAAGCTGACGCTCGATCTAGAGCACCGGCGACCGAGGACGGACGAGACGGACGAAGAGCCTCTGGAGCAGCTCTGGGCGCGCATGGGCATCACTCCAGGCAGTGAGTCTCAAGCGGCGCCGATCGAGCCGGAGCGACCTGATTCCACGCCGCTATGGGGCTCGCAGGTCTCGCGCACGGATCCTCGAGCTCCGCCGAACACGAGAGAAGCACGAAACGGCAAGCGCGCTTCAAACCCGGCGACGTTCCTAGACTCGGCCGCGGAGAGAGCGCGACCGCCTCGTGATGAAACCGCGCCGACCGTCCCTGCTCCAACGGCGTCGATTGCAGTTCCGATCGAACCAGTTCCTGCCGAGCGCCCGCATCGTAGGGCAGGGCTCGCGCGTCCTGCGGCAGGGCAGATCGCAGGCAAGGACCTCGACTCGAGCTCGCCAGTGTTGCTCGGCGCCCGCGACGTACCCAGCCCGTTTAGTGCGCTGGTCAAGAGACCCGCCGGCAAGTTGTTGCTCGTCACCGGCGGTCTCTTCGCCATGGCGCTCGCGATCATCGTCATTGCAAAGTCCAGTCGCTCCGCTGATCCAGTCGCTGCCTCACCGATCGCGCAATCACCGATCGCGACGACAGTCGTCCAATCACCAACCGCGACGACAGCCCTCGTAGTCCCAGCTCCGGCTCCCACCACCAGCGCGCCGCAGCCGATCGCAGCCGCATCCGTGATCGCCTCTGCGCCCGTCAGGACGAGCTCCTCGGTCCCGCGGGTGCCCACGCCAGCGACTGCGACTTCGACGCCGGACTCCGGCGTTGCGACCGCGCCCACGCGACCAAGATCTGGATTGAACTCCGATCCGGGCCTCGTCCTCGAGAACTGAGGTCCTCTCGCCACCTGGCCTTTGCGGCACATGCTCCGACGAACACGCACATTTCGTCGCTGCGAATCCCCTCGCTGGGCTGTTTTTCGCGCTATCCTTGGGAGGGTCGCATTTTAGCGACGGACAGACTCGAGTCTGGCCATGTGTTGGGAGGAGACTGCGCCCGCCCGTATGGACTTCTCGCCCGCCATCGTGATCGAAGCCCAGGACGCCTGCGTAGGCTCGCCGAAGGCCGAGGGCTGGGTGCGTGAGTCCATGCGAGGGAGCGTGGCGCCTCGTGGTGTTTGGACGGTGCGCGTGTCGAGCCCATCACCATCGCACGTCCTCGGGGTCCTGGAGGACGAGCAGGGCCGTCCGGTCGCGCATCGCGATCTCTACTTGAAGAACCCGCACGAGTGCGAGGGCACGTTGCACGCGGTGGGAGTGTGGGCATCTCTGGTGCTCGACACCGAGGTGGATCGCGCCAAAGAGCGTGAGCGCGCGCGTGAGCTCGCCGCGAAGGAAGAGGCCGACAGACTGGCAGCGCAACAAGCCGCGGATGCAGACTCGAGCTCTGTAGCTGCGCGAAGGAAGCGCGACGGAGCTTCGCAAGACGCGGACGCTGGCGCACCAAACAAGAAGCGCCCTTCGCGGATCGAGATTGGCGCATCCACGGATCTGGCGAGCGGGCTTGGTGGCGCAACTGCGACGTATCTCGGCGTGAGCGCGCACGCGTTCGTGGAGGCGGGGCTCGGCTTGTTCTTGAGGCCGAGCGCGACTTACGCGCACTCGCTCGGCGACGTCACCATCAACTGGGGAAGCGGGCGGCTCGACTTCTGCGCGCGCGTGCCCGGCAACTACCAAGATCGAAAGGGTCTCCAGCTCGACGTGTGCTTCGGGCCCGAGGCAGGCGCGATGAGCCTGAAGGGGAGCACCGGCGACAACCGCGTGCGCCCGCTCTTCGGCTTCGGTCCGATGATCAGCCTGCGCGGCGATCTCGCGAGCGCGTTCGGCGTGGAGGTGTGCGTGGCCACTGCCTACAACATCGTTCACGGCGAGGAGCTCGACCCCATCGCGCCGTTGTCGGTGCGTGGTCAGGTCGGCGTTTCTTGGGGGCTTCGATGAGCAAACACCACACCGTGTTTCGCGCGCTCTACGAGGCCCACGTGGACTTCGTGTGGCGAAACCTCCGGCGCCTTGGCATCCCGGAGAGCGACACACCGGACAAGACACAAGAGGTGTTCGTCGTCGCGCACCGCCATTTCGCGCAGTTCGAGGATCGCGGTCATGGTCCGCGCGCGTGGTTGTTCCAGATCGTTCTGCGTGTCGCGTCGGAGGCGCGCCGTCACAAGAAGCGCCACCCGGAGGACGCAGACGGCGGAGTCGCGCAAGATCGCCAGTCGATCAGCGCGGACCAGACCGGCGCGATCGCGCGGCGCGAGGCGATGGCGGAGCTCGATCGCGCGTTGGCGACCATCGATGTGGGACGACGCTCAGTGTTGGTGCTGCACGAGGTGGAAGAGATGACCGCTCCAGAGATCGCCGAGTCGCTCAGCATTCCGCTCAACACCGTCTATTCACGTCTGCGTGTCGCGCGGCTCGAGCTCGAGCAGGCGCTGCGCAATAGCGGGGAGTACCCCGCGATGAGAGAGACTTCGATTCGGGCAGGAGGTACGCGATGAATGGCGAGGGACTTGGACCGCAAGCGACGAGCTTGCTGCGCGAGGCGCACCGCGACGTGCCGTCTCACAGTCGCCGCACGGAGATGTGGCAAGGCGTCGAGGCTGGCGTCGTTGGAACTGCGGCGGCCGCTGGCACCTTCAAAGCGTTGAGCGGGCTCACCAAGGTGTTGCTCGGAGTTGTGATCGGCGGCGCGCTCGTCGCGGGGCTCACCGCCACGCTGCTGCCGCCGAAGCTCAACGATGACTTGTCAATGATCGATCATCCGTCGCGACCCGTGATGGTCGTGCGTGAGGTTCTCCTGGCCCCGGCCGTTACGCTCGGCACTGGCACCACCACCGACACGGATCTCGAGCTGGGCAATGATGAGAACGTGGACTCGCTCGTGGGCAGCGCTGGCGTCGACGGCGTCAGGACCAACCCTTCCAATCACGGTAGTGCGGGGGGAGTCGGGAGCGGTCATCACACGACCGTTAACGCGAACGGAGCGGGCGGCAGCACGAACCTGAATCGCAGCGGCAACCCGAATGCGAGTGGTAACGTGAACGCCGCGCCGAATGCCCATGAGGATCCGCTCGTGCGCGAGGCTCGGCTCGTCGCTGAGGCGCGCGGCGCGCTCTTGCGCGGAGACCCAAGCCAGGCGCTCAACATCTTGAAGGTCGCGCGGTCGACCCCGAACCCAGGCATGGAGCCTGAAGAGCTTGCGCTGCAGGCGCGTGCGCTGCGCGAGCTCGGCTCCAAGGCGGAGGCAGACGCGGTGGAGAAAGATCTCGCGCGACGCTTCCCGGAGAACTCGCTCAGCCGCTGACCTTGGAGTCCTGCTTGGCCGCGGATACCATCGAGACCTCGACATGTCTTGTCGAGGCGATGGTTGGCTCCTACAAGTAGAAAAGGTCAATGAGACTCATTCGAATCGCGACCGCGAACATCAACACGACGGTCGGCGCGACCAGGGACAACGTGGACCGCGCGATCGCCGCCTGCGAGCTTGCCGCCAAGGACGACGCGACGGTGATCGTGCTGCCTGAACAGGCGATCGGCGGGTACGCGCCAGAGGATCTCGTGCAGTGGCGCGCGTTCGTCGAGGCGCAGTGGGTTGGCCTCGAGCGACTCGCCAAGGCGACCGAAGCCTCGCGATGCGTCGTGGCGGTCGGCGTGACCGTCGCGATCGACGCGCGCCTCTACAACGCGGCGGCGCTCTTGTTCGCGGGCAAGATCGTCGGTCTCGTGCCGAAGGAGAAGCTGCCCACGTACAACGTCTTCTACGAAGAGCGCACGTTCGCGCACGGAGCGCCCGGCATGCGCGAGCACGTGCGCGGCGTTCCCTTCGGCGATCTCGTGTTCGCGTTCGACTTCGGTGCTGTCGCGCTCGAGGTCTGCGAGGACTTCTGGTCGCCCGACGGACCGATGCGCAGGCGCTGCTATGCGGGCGCGGAGCTCGTGCTCAACGTCTCGGCCTCTCCGTTTCGCATCGGCGTCGCCTCCACACGCCGCGAGATGATCGCCACGCGCGCGGCGGACAACCAGTGCACGCTCGCGTACGCCAACCTCGTCGGCGCCAATGACGGGCTCGTGTTCGATGGTGGCGGGTTCGTCGCGCAGAACGGACGTGTCGCGCTGGAGGCCACGCGATTCAGAGAGGGTGTCTCGGCGGTCACGGTCGATCTCGATCGCACGCTTCGCCTGCGCACGGAGAACACGACGTGGCGCACGGACCGCGACACGTTCGCCGCCGCGGACCACGGCCCGGAGGTCGTGCGAGTGCAAGGCGTGACACGCAGTCGTGACAAGCTCACGTACCCTTTCCCACAGAACAAGAGCTTCTTCTTGCCCGCGGAGCCCCCGACGTCGTCGGCGCGCGCCGCGTTCTGCGAAGAGATCTTGGACGCGCTCACGCTCGGCGTGGGGGACTACTTCGAGAAGACTGGCGCGTTCAAGACGATCGGCGTCGCGCTCTCCGGCGGTCGAGACAGCCTCTTCTGCCTGTGGATCGCGCGGCGCTATGTCGACAAACGGTTCGCCGACTTGGACAAGGCAGGTCGCGATGGCAAGGCACGCGAGCTGCTGCGCGCGTTCTTCATGCCGTCACGCTTCTCCTCGAAGCGCACCGCCGCAGCAGCAGACGAGGCCGCCAAAGAGCTGTGCGTGCCGTTCGCGGTGGTGTCGATCGACGACGGCTTCGATCGTGAGATCATCGAAGCAAACAAGATGCTCCAAGCAGGAGAGTCCCTGACTCCAACCGCCAAGCAAAACATCCAAGCGCGACTTCGGTCCGCGCGCATGTGGACCTGGGCGAACAACGCGGGCGGGCTCTTCTTGCAGACGAGCAACATGTCCGAAAAGTCCGTCGGCTACTGCACGATAGGCGGCGACATGGAAGGCGCCCTCAGCGTAATTGCCAATCTGCCGAAGACCGTCGTCAACTACATACTTGATTATCTCCTCGAGACCACCGGCTCGCCCGCGATCAGAATGACCCTGGAAATGCCGGCCTCCGCGGAGCTTGCGGCAGATCAAGAGGACGAGAAGGACCTCATGCCTTTCCCCGTGCTCGACGCGTGCTTCGCGCTCTACGCAGGAGAGAAGATGTCCGTGGCGGAGGTGAAGGAGGTCTTGAGAGTGATGTTCCCCGAGCACGCCGGCAAGACCGATCCGTGGGCAGACAAATTCGGCCGGCTGTTCGTGCAGTCGATCTACAAGTGGGTGCAGACGCCGATCACTCTGCACGTCGGCAATCTCGATCTCGATCGCGAGCGCGCTCTTCAACTGCCGGTGGTGCAGAAGGTACAATGGTGAGATGACCTCGCAGAAGCCGCCGCCGCGTCCGAGCAAAGCACCTCCACGCAGGGAGACCGTCGAGGTGCAGCTAGAGTGGCTCGAAGAGGAGGACACCAAGAAGTCGCGGTCGAAGAAGAAGCCGCCGCCGCTGCCGAACGCGCGCGTGCAGGCGCCGCCGATGCCCGTGATGCCGAGCAAGCCGCCTCCCGCGCCGCGCAAGACCAAGCCGCCGCCTCCGCGCAACACGATGGAGGTCGACCTACGCGAGCTGATCATCGTACCGAAGATGCCTCTGCCGCCGCTGTTGAGGCCGACCCGCCCTGCGGGCAAGCCGATCCCACGTGAAGAGGACGACGCGCCCGCGCCGCGACAGTCGAAGCCACCGCCCTCCCGCCGCAGCAAGCCGCCGCCTCGCTAGAACGGAGTCCCGCGCCTCGCGCTATCATCGGGCCCGTGCGCCCAGGTGATCTCGTCGACGGCCGATTCGAGCTCTTGCGTGAGGCCGGCGCAGGCGGCATGGGCGTCGTCTTCCAGGCGAAGGATCAGCGAGACGGTCAGCTGATCGCGCTCAAAGTGCTGAGCCTCGAGGGGACCGCGAACACATCGCGCTTCGTTCGCGAAGCGGAGGTGCTGTCGCAGCTGTCTCATCGCGCGATCGTGCGATATGTCGCGCACGGAGAGGTGCCGTCTCCATGGTTGGCGATGGAGTGGCTGGACGGAGAGGACCTCTCGCAGCGGCTCGGGCCTGGCGCCGAGCTCGCGATCGACGACGTGATCGCGCTTGGAGTCCAGATCGCCGACGCCGTGGGCTTTGCGCACACACGCGGGTTCGTGCATCGCGATCTGAAGCCGTGCAACGTGTTCCTCGAGTCGCGTAGCGCCGCAGCAGTCAAGCTGCTCGATTTCGGCCTCGCGAGAGAGCTCGTCGCGCCTGCCGCGCTGACTGCGACGGGCATCGTGCTCGGTACGGTCGGCTATCTCTCGCCCGAGCAGGCACGCGGAGCCTCCAACATCGACGCGCGCTCGGACGTGTTCGCGATGGGTTGCATCCTGTTCGAGTGCCTCACGGGACGGCCGGCGTTCACGGGCGATCACGTCGTCGCGATCCTGGCGAAGCTCCTCGTCGAAGAGGTCCCGCGCGTGCGATCGCTACGCGCTGACGTCCCCAGCGCGCTCGACTCTTTGGTCGCACGGATGCTCGACAAGAAGCCCGACGCACGGCCACGTGACGGAGCGGAGGTCGCGCGGGCTCTCGGGGCGATCCGCACGCGTGACATGTCATCTACCGGCGAGGCGCACTCGCTCCGCCCCGCGTCGCTCACGGCGAGCGAGCAGCGCGTGATGGCCGTCATCCTCGTCGGGCAGGCCATCACTGCAGCGCCGCAATCGACGATCGGCGACGCCGGAGCAGCCACGATCATCTCGCTGCGCACACCCGCCGCGCGCGCGGTCATCCAGGAGACGATGGATCGCTTTCACGGAAAAGCAGAGGTCGCGGCTGACGGGACGGTCGTCGTCACACTACGCGTCGCAGGCTCCGCCACCGATCAAGCCGCGCAAGCTGCGAGGTGCGCGCTCGCTCTGCGCGACGCGTGTCCGGGCGCCACGCTCGCGCTCGCGCTGGGCCGAGGCGTGGAGACCTCGGGGATCGCAGCAGGAGAAGTGATCGAACGCGCTGCGGCGCTGCTCGCGTCGGCTCAGCGTCGCGGCGGTGAAGGTGTGTACATCGAGCCTGCTGTCGCGTCGCTCCTCGACGACCGGTTCGTCGTCGCGATCGGATCGCACCACATGCTCCAGTCGGAGCGCAGCTCGTTCGAGTCGGCGCGCCTGCTGCTCGGGCGCGTGACGCCGTTCGTGGGGCGCGGCAAAGAGCTGAACACGCTGGAGCAGACGCTCACGGAGTCGATCCTCGACGCTGTCGCCAGCGTGACTGTCGTCGTCGCAGGACCGGGCGCAGGAAAGTCACGCCTGCTGGAGGAGCTCCTTCGCAACGCGCGTCGCAGGCACCCAGCGGCCGTGATTTGGCTCGCGCGCGCAGACGCGATGCGCGCGCAGTCCGCGTTCGGCGTCGTGGCGTCGCTGCTCAGGTTCGCCACGGGCCTCTCGGAGTCTGCGCCCGTGGCGGCGCAACGCGATCGACTGGTGGCCTTCGTGTCGGAGGTCGGCGTGGAGCCGAGCTCGCGCGACCGCGTGGCGCAGTTCCTCGCAGAGGCAATGTCTTGCCCATTCGAAGGCGAGCAGAGCGTGCAGCTCCGCGCGGCACGTCAGTCGAGCGCGTTGATGGGGACCAGATCTCGCGCGCGTGGGTCGATCTCGTCGGCGCTTCGCTGTCGCGCCCGACGCTGCTGGTCGTCGAGGACTTGCACTGGGCCGACGAGCCTTCCACGAAGCTCCTCGACGCGATGCTGCGCGCGCATCAGCACAAGAAGCTGATGCTCGTGGCGATGGGTCGGCCCGAGCTCGAAGAGCGCTTCGGGGCGCTGTGGGTCGATCGGGGCGTTCAGACGTTGAGGCTCAATCCTCTTTCTCCGCGCGCCGCGACACAGCTGGCGAGAGAGGCGCTGGGAAAGGAGATCGACGACGCGACCGTCACGGCGCTTGCGGAGCGGAGCGGAGGGAACCCGTTCGTCCTCGAAGAGCTCGTGCGCGCACGTGCAGGCGGCGCCGCAGAGATCCCCGACAGCGTGCTGGCGCTCGTGCAGACGCGCCTCGAGGCGTTGGACGCTTCGAGCCGTCGAGCGCTCCGCGCGGCGAGCGTCTTCGGTCGCGTGGTCCCAGCCGTTGGTGTGGTGCGCCTCCTCGGCGAGGACGACGTAGACGTCGTGCACGAGTCGCTGCGAGAGCTCGTTCGACAGGAGGTGCTCGAGCCCCGACCAGACTCCGCGCACCAAGCTGGAGCGACCGACGCCGCCGTTGCGACGTTGAGGTTTCGTCACGACCTGGTTCGCGAAGCGGCTTATGCGATGTTGACCGCTCAGGATCGCGCCACGGGCCACGCGCTCGCGGCGGCGTTCCTCGTCGCGAACGGAGAGATCGACGCTGGCGTCTTGGCTGAGCACTTCGATCGCGGTGGGGAGCGTGAGCGGGCCGCAGAATACTACGTGCGCGCCGCGGAGCAGGCGATCGACGCGAGCGATCTCACGACGGTCTTGGCGCGCGCCAACCGGGCGATCGC
>JANYHY010000335.1 GCA_025362165.1 Myxococcales bacterium
CTCCTTGCTGTACTTTCTGTGATGCTCTTGCAACACGTGGCGCGCGTGGTCCGGGTGGCTCAAGAGGTGCGCCTTGATCGATCCGAAATGCATCGCCACCACGTCGCCGTGCCGTTCGCGCGCGCGGACGAAGAACGCGAGCGGATCGCGTCGCATGAGCCGGTAGTGCCCGAGGATCGGATCTCCAGGGAGCGCCGGCGCAGCGCGTGACGAGGCGACGGCGACCATCTGTTCGCTACGGCCCTTTGGCGTCGTTGGATTTCTTCTTCGGGGCGATGACGAACGAAATGCCCACCGACAGGAAATAGAGCGCGAGGATCGCGCCGCTCACGATGAACTGGAACGTGACGTCGCCGCCGGGCGTCACGATCGCGCCGATGATGAAGCCGACCAAGATCGCCCAACGGCTGAACTTGAAGAGCTGCATCGGCGTGACGACGCGCGCGACGGACAGCGCGGAGATGAACAGCGGTAGCTCGAAGACGACGCCGCAGACGATGTGCACGCGCGTCGTGAAGTCGAGGAAGTACTCGAACGTCGGCTTGCTCGTGATGAGCGTCCCGCTGTCTCCCGCTTGGCTGAGCAGCGAGAAGAAGTACGAGTACGCGAACGGCAGCACCACGTAGTGCGCGAAGCACACGCCGGTCGCAAACAGTGAGGTGCTGAAGAAGACGAACGGGATGACGTACTTCTTCTCGCGGCTGTACAGGCCTGGGCTGATGAACGCCCAGAGTTGGTAGAGCACGATGGGCGCCGCGCCGACGACGCCCGCGAGCAGCGCGATCTCGAGGTAGCCCGCGAAGATGTCCGGCGCCGACAGCGTCTGGATCTCGGGGACGCCGGGCAGGTGGCTGCTTGCCCACGCGTTCTCGAACGGCACGCGCAGCCACTTGAAGATTTGCAACCTGAACGCCCAGCCCGCGATCATGCAGACGATGACGGCGATGGTGGACTTGATAAGCCTGCGCCGGAACTCGGCGAGGTGCTCCCAGATCGTCATCTTGACGTCGGCCTCGGGCGTCTCCGGCTCCGTGCTCGCCGTGGTCATGAAGCGATCGCTGTCGGCGCTTCGGTCGGCGCCGCGGTCGTCTGGGGACCTTCTTCACCGGTCGTGTAGAGAGCGTCGTCTGCGAGCGTGGACTTCGGAAAATCCGTGTAGACGAGCGCGGTGTCCGGCAACGCACCGTATGAATCGGCGCCTTCTCGCGGGTATTCGCGTTCGCGTGCAATATACACGGGTTCGGAGGTCCCCACTCTCTCCGCGGCGAGCGGCTCTGTCGCCGGTGCGTCGAGCTTCCGAGGAGTTGGCTCCACGCGAGCGGCGCGGACGACGCCATCGAGCTCGCCGCGCGCGAGCTTGCGGATCTCGTTGATGTCCTCGTGGAGCGAGCCCTCTCGCAGAACCTCATCGATGCCGCTCTGGACGCGCAGGTCCGCGGCCATGCGTCGGAGCTTGCCGGACCATTGCCCGAGCTTGCGGAGGACCTTTGGCAGCTCCTTCGGGCCCATCACGATGAGACCGAAGATGACGATGACCGCCAGCTCTCCGAAGGACATTCCGAACATGGGACGCAGACCGAGCCTAGCACGCTGCTATACACATTGGTTTCATGCACGCGCTCACTGGTCTCTCGCCCATTCGGCTCGCCGCGCTCGTCGGGATCCCCGTCCCGCAGGCGCGCAAGATCGTGAGCGTCGCGCATCGCAAAGGGGCGCTCCCGAGAGGCATCCCTCAAGTCACGCGAGAGACGATGGCAGCGGTCGTCGCCAACTGCCATATCCCCGCGCTCGAGATCGTTGCGCGCGAGAGTAGCGCGGTCGATCCGTTCCAGAAGCTCGTGCTCGCATCGCACGCGTTCGAACGCCCCGTGCGCTTCGAGACTGTGCGCATTCCGCTCGAGAAATCAGGCCGATTCAGCGTCTGCGTGAGTTCGCAAGCGGGCTGCGCGCTCGCGTGTGCGTTCTGCGCGACGGGCAGGCTCGGTCTCGAGCGCAACCTCGAGGCGTGGGAGATCGTCGAGCAGGTGCGGCTCGTCAACGCGACGCTCACCAAGGGCGAGCGCGTGAGCGGCGTCGTCTTTCAAGGGATGGGCGAGCCGATGGCGAACCTGGATCGCGTGCTGCAGGCGATCGAAGTGATCACCGACCCAAGCGCGCTAGCGATCGACGCGCGCAACCTCACCGTATGCACTGCGGGCATCCCAAGCGGGATCCTGCGCCTGGCGAACGAAGCTCCCAACGTACGCCTCGCGCTCTCGATCGGCAGCGCGCGCAAGGATGTTCGCCGCTCGCTCATGCCGATCGATCGCGCACACGCGTTCGACGAGGTCATCGACGCGTGCGTCGAGCACACCAAGAAGACCGGGTACAGTCCGATGTGGGCGGTGACTCCGCTCGCGGGGGTCAACGACACGGACGAGGACGCGCTCGCGCTCGCAGACCTCGCGAGGCGCTTCACCGAGCGCGCAGGAAAGCGGCCGCGGATCAGCGTCATTCCCTTCAACGCGATCGAAGGCGACCCATTCGCTCGCTCGCCTCGACACCGCGCCTTCCGTGACGTGATGGCTAGCGTTGGCGTCTTTTCACATGAGCGGTACAGCGGTGCAGGAGACATCGGCGCGTCGTGTGGCCAGCTCGCGGCGAAGGTCTGAAACAAACCTGGTAGGCTCCGCCGCCGATGAAGCGCGCGGCAGGTCTGTTTGCGGCGACAATCCTGTTAGCGCTGCCTGCGCACGCGATCTCGTCCGACGCTGCGACCTCGACGAAGACGCTCTCGGCGGGACCCGTCACCATGACGTTCGCGCTCGTCCCGAAGGGGACATTCACGATGGGCTCGCCCAACAACGAGAAGGATCGCTCTCTGGACGAGATCGCGCATGAGGTCACGATCTCCCATGATTGTTGGGTCGAGAGCGTGCCGGTGACCTACGCGCAGTTCGACGCGTACGTGAAGGCGACGGGCGCGAAGACCGAAGCACAGAAGGGCACGAGCGGCGGCTTCGGGAT
>JANYHY010000337.1 GCA_025362165.1 Myxococcales bacterium
CCAGCAGACGCGCCGGCAGACATCCCCGGCCTGGAGCTCGCCGGTGAGATCGATGCGCTTGGCTCGCACGTCCGCGGGCTTGCGTTGGGGGATCGCGTGTTCGGTCTCGTCGGCGGCGGAGCGTACGCCGAGCACGTCGTCGCGCATGAACGAACGCTCGCGAAGATCCCCGACGGAGTTTCGTTCACGGACGCCGCCGCGATCCCCGAGGCGTTCCTCACCGCCTACGACGCGATGGTCACGCAGTGCGGACTCTCTGCAGGCGAGACCGTACTCGTTCATGCTGTCGGCAGCGGCGTGGGTACCGCCGCGGTGCAGATCGCCGAGGCGATCGGCGCACGCTCGATCGGGACCGCGCGCACGCAAGACAAACTCGCTCGCGCGAAATCCCTCGGGATGCACGAGGGTATTTGCGTGCAAGATGCAACCTTCTCCGATCGCGTCCTCTTGCTCACGAACGGGCAGGGAGCAGACGTGGTGCTCGAGCTCGTCGGCGGTGAGTACGTCGCGCAAGATCTGATGTGCACGAAGGTCACCGGTCGGGTCGTCGTCGTCGGTCTCGTGGGAGGCGCGCGCGTCGACTTCGATCTTGCCGCGCTCTTGCGAAAGCGGATCACCCTGCGAGGCACCGTGATGCGCGCGCGTCCGCTCGAAGAGAAGATCGCAGCCGCACACGTCCTCGCGCGCAACATCGCTCCGCTCGTCGCGACCGGCGCCTACAAGCCCGTCGTGCACGCGGTCTTGCCGCTCGCCGAGGCCCGCAAAGCACACGAGCTCATGGCGAGCAACGCGACCTTCGGCAAGATCGTTCTCGAGATCTAATTAGATCGCTAGTGACTGCGAGCGTGCGTGAGGCATAGCGAGCGGGGAGCACCGCACTTGGCGCAAGAGCACACGCGGATGTCCGCGCCGTCGTCCTCTTTCACGCCGCAGATCGCGCACGCTCGCCCTCCCGTGGGCTTCGGCGCGTCGCCTTGCTCGGAGCGCCGCGCGGCTTGTCGAACGCGCACGTTGCGGCTGCGCAGCCACTCGCGCCAGTAGCCTGCGAAGAAGAGCGCGTAGTTCGCTGTGGCCGCGAAGATCGCGCCGCGCTCGACCCAACCGCCTGTCGCGAGCTGGTAGAGCAGGCTGGCGCCCGCGATCCAACCGAGCCACTTCACCTTCACGGGGATGACGAACATCAGGAAGATCTGCGCGTCTGGAAACAGCGTCGCGTATGCGAGGAAGAGCGTCTCCAACAAAAAGAAATTGCCTGCGCCTCCGAGCAGCGCAGCAACGAGAGTCGTGCCGAGCATGCCGAGGAGGTAGAACGCGTTGAGCTTGAACGCGCCCCATTCTTGCTCGAGGTTGGTGCCCATCATCCACACGAAGTAGATCCCGAACATCATCAAGATCGGCCGCGGCAGCGGGAATGAGCCTGTCGGCGGTGGCAAGAAGATGAACGTGACGAGGCGCCAGACCTCGCCATGGCGCACGGCGTCCATGTCCAAGACGAGCCGATCCTCGATACCTGGGCGCGCGTACGTGAGCACGAACACGAGCGCCATCCCCGCGGCGATGAAGTAGGTGACGTTCGGGATCGCGAAGCGACCGAAGCGTCGCTCCAAGCGCGCGAGAAGGCGTTCCATCTATCGCGTGGACTACTACGCCATCACGCTTGCTGCCACGCTCAGTTGAATGGGGCTCCGCATTGCTGCCACTGCACGACCTTGCCGATGTCTCCAGGCTGAGCCGCTGTGCGGCCCTTGGACATGTCTGGGATAGGCATCGCTTGAGTGCCGCACGCCCCTTGTAGATTGCACACGAACGACGAGGCGTCGATGTCGATGGTGCATGGGTTCACGTACGGCTTGCCGGCGACTTTGTAGGTCGTGAGGTTCGCGTACGCGCTCGCGGGATCGTTGATGAACGGATTGAGCGCAGTACCGCCGTGGCAGTTGCTGTCCGCGCACGCCCACTTGCCCGTCGCAGCCATCAGCGGCCAGATGTCCGTCGAGAACTTCACCGTACAAAGACCGCCGTCGATCGGACCCGCGCCATTGCAGAGCGCGCCTGCGTCCGTGCCGGGCGCGCTACCGTCGATGTTGGTCACCGGGAAATGATCATGAGACAAGCCCGAAGGGTTGCCGTAGTTCCCGCTCGTCTCGAGGTTGCACGCCATGAAGGTCCCGACGCTCGAGCTCACGAGCACGAGACAAGCGAGGAGGCCACGCGTCGTCATGGGTACACACTCATAGCAGCACGCGTGCCCGTTCTGATCACGCGAGATCTGCCGTCGATCGTGACGTCCAGTAGATCGATCGTGATCCACCGACGGGTCGTTCATTGCCCAACCAGACACGATTTTGCCTGAAATTAGCTGGGTTCACGCGTGGCCCGGGCCGTGCAAAACATGTTCGTGAGGTCAATCATGCACAAGCCCCTCATCCTCTCCCTGGTCGCCGCCATCTCGCTCGCCTGCGCGAGTGGCTGCGCGAGCGTCGCTCCCTACGAGCGCGGCACTCTCGCGCATCCGTCGATGAGCCCACAAGACCTGGCCTCTGGCCTCGACGAACACGTCCGCGCTGTCTCCGAAGGCGCGACCGGTGGATTCGGCGGTGGTGGAGGCGGCTGCGGCTGCAATTGATCGTGACCGCCAAAGGCACGATCAATTGGGGCGTGCCAACGGCACCTCCCCTTGCCAGAGGCCGTTGATGTCCGCCGAAGGCGGCATCAAGTCAGGCTTTATCCTAGCGACCCGCAGGGTCGGCTAGGACTTAGAGGTTGAGTTTAGTAGGGTAGCCCGGTGCGCGCTCCGAGGCTCACCGTCGCCGTTGCGCTCGCGCTGATCCTCGGGTTTGCGCCTGGTGCGCGCGCTGCTTCGATCGACGACACGACTGTGGCGTCTGTTCAACAGGTGCTCACGGACGACTATGGATCCGCGGCGTTTGGGCCAGCGAAGACCAAGCTTACGGCGCTGCTCGACAAGTGCACGAAGGCCAAGTGCTCGGGCGCGACCAAGGCGCGCATCCTCATCGGGCTCGGGATGGTGGCGTCGCAACTGGGCGCATCGGATGACGCGAAGAATCAGTTCGTCTCTGCGCTGCAGCTCAGCGCGACCGCGAGCTTGCCGTCGTCAGGCACGACACCGAACATTCGCAACGAGTGGGCCGAAGCGCAAAAGATCGTCGCGCCGCCACCTCCGCCAGTTCCGGTTCCTCCGCCGCCAGTCCCGGTTCCTCCGCCGCCGACCCCGACTTCGCCCGCAGCTCCAGCTCCGACTCCGACTCCGCCGCCGCCGACTCCAGCTCCCGCAGCACCCACCACAGGCACGAAGATCCCTGGATGGAACAACACGACCGCCTTCCAGCTCGCGAGCGCAGGTCTCGCGGCGGACCTCGCGGGCAAGCTAGACGAGTGCATCTCGAAGGACAAGGAGTCACTAGAGCTCGAGGAGCAGCCACGCACGCGCATGCACCTCGCGTCGTGTGAGCGACGGAGCGGCAAGCTGCTCGACGCGCTGAGAGACAACATGAAGGCGCTGCAAGGCGGCATGGAGAAGCGGGACACGCTCGTCATGCGCGCGGCGCGAGACAAGGTGACCGCTCTGCTCGCGCGCATCCCGCACGTCACGTTCGTCGTGCCTCCAGGTGTGACCGATCTCGGCGTCACGTTCGACGATCGCGCAGTGCCCAATGAAGCGCTCAGCAAGCGCTTCTCGATCGATCCCGGCAAGCACACCGTGCACGCCGAGGGTGCGCAGGGATCGATCCCGCTCGCGTTCGACGGCGAGTACGAGGTGAAGGAAGGTGAGTTGCTCACAGTCACGCTCGCCCTGAAATCCCAGGGCTCCGAGTACCTCACGCCCGGCCAGCTCAAGTGCATGCTCGGCGCCAAGAGCCAGGAGGAGGTCGTCAAATGCCTGCCTCAGGATCAGAAGGCGCTCGTCGTGAAGATCGGACTCGAAGGCGCCATTTATACGGACACGAACAGCGTGAACGTGGCCTCTCCGAGCATGAACGCGAACGTGGCCTCTCCGACCGCGGGATGGAACGTCGGCGGTAACTTCCTCGTCGACGTCGTCACGGCGGCTTCGCCCGACGTCGTGTCTTCCGCGTCTCGGCACTTCCGTGATCGGCGCTACGCAGGCGCATTGAACGGCGGGTACAAATACAAATTCGTCGGCGTGCAAGCGATGGGCAACCTCTCCGTCGAGAGCGACTATGTCTCTGCGGGCGGCGGCGGCGCGGTCACGGCGGACCTGCGCGACAAGCTGCTCACGCCGCGCGTCGCGTACAGCTACTCGCACGACACGATCGGTCGCTCGACGACATCGTTCAGCGTCTTCTCTCACACGCTCGAGACGCACAACGTCGAGGCGGGTTTGACGATGGTGCTATCGCCGCGCACTTTGTTGTTGGTGTCCGCGACAGCGCAGTTCGAACGCGGTGATCAGAGCAAGCCCTACCGCTACATCCCGCTCTTCGATCCGTCGCTCGCGGGCCGCATCCCTGTCGGCGCGACGGTGGATCTCGTGAACCGCACGCGCCTACCGCTTCGGCCGATCGAGCAGCTGCCCACGGAGCGAGATCGGTACGCGGTCGGCGTTCGGCTCGCGCACCGCATCCCGAGCCTTGGCGCGACGCTGCGTTTGGACGAGCGGCTCTACTACGACACATGGTCGACCAAGGCGACGACTACGGACGGCAGGTTCGTCGTCGACGCCGGACGCCGTGTCCGCGTGTGGCCGCACGCACGCGTCAACGCGCAGACCGGGACGAGCTTTTATCAGCTCGCCTACGCCGCGGTGCTCAACCAAGACGGATCGATCACGGTGCCGCTCTTTCGCACGACCGACCGCGAGCTCTCTCCGCTGATCACGCTCACAGGCGGCGCGGGTATTCGCGTCGGGCTCACCAACCCCGACGCGAAGGCGCAGGTCGGGCTTACGCTTCAAGGCGACGTCATGTACACGCGCTTCCTCAACGCGCTGTACGAGACCTCGCGCACGGCGGTCTACGGGACGTTCGGCATGGACGCGGAGTTTTGACGATGCGCCAACTCTTCTTCATCGTGCTCGTTTCGAGCCTTGTTTTGGCTGGTATCGGCGCGTGCGGTGATCCCGTGTACGACGCGCAGATCAAGTCGCTCGGCGACGAACAAGCCAACGTGCCTCAGGGAGAGTTTCATCGCGCAGGGCAACCGTGCGAGCTCTGTCACTCGTCGAGCGGTCCGGCGTCGGCGTCGCCGTTCACTGTCGCGGGGACCATCTTCGCGCAACAAGCGTCGGCGATTGGAGTGGACGGCGTCACCGTCGCGATGACCGACACGACTGGCTCGTCGTTCGTCACCAAGACCAACTGCGTGGGCAACTTCTTCGTGCGCCCTGGCCAATGGGACCCTGCGTTCCCGATCTTGGCGCGCATCGTCAGGGACAATCGCTCGCGCACGATGCAAGGACAGATCGGTCGCGAACGCAGCTGCGCCAACTGTCACAAGGATCCATTCTCCAGCTACGAGCGGCTCTCGTCTGTCGGTCACGTGTATTTGTATTCGCCAGACGACGTCGTGCCGACGCCGCCCACGTGTCCGGTCAATCCACGCGTGGGAGGAGGTAACTAGTGCGCTGCTTCATATCTGCACTCACGTTGCTCCTCGTCTTGGGTTGCGCGTCGAGCCCGAGCCCCGATGGAACGACACGGACGACGACCATCTTGGCGCCCAGCCAGAGCGACTTCTCTCAGTTCGTCAGCCCCGTGCTCGAGCGAAGGTGCGGCACGCTCGATTGCCACGGACAAGTCGGACGCCCCTTGCGGCTCTACAGCGCGCGCGGTCTCCGACTCCCGAACGACGGCGGCTTGATCCCAGGCACTGGCGGCACGACACAAGAAGAGCAGACGGCGAACTATCGCGCGGTGATCGGCCTCGAGCCCGAGGAGTTGACGCGCGTGATGGCGGGCGTGGATCCGCCACGAGCCCTCTTGCTCTTGAAGAAGCCGCTCACGCTCGAGGGTCACAAGGGCGGTCCCGCGATCGCGCCGACCAACGACCCTGTAGAGCTCTGTCTCGACTCGTGGATCGTCGGCACGATCGATCAAGCCACGTGCACCAAAGCCGCAGCCTTCCCGCCCTGACAACCGAGCTGCACCAAAGTGGTAACCATCCGGTAACTTCAGGTCGTAACTTACTAAAAACAAGCTAAAATCAAGGTCGGCACGAGATCTGTAAAAGAGAGTGGTCGGAGGATCACTCAAATGGTAACTCGTCTGAATCTTGGTGCGCTTTTGGTGTCGTCAATCGTCGCGTGTGGTGGGGCCACGACCTCTCCTGGTGGGTCGCCCGTGAGTACAGCGACACCCAACCCATCGAGCACCCAGACGCCGACGCAAGTCCCGCCCGGCGGCACTCAATACAACGGCACCGGCTTCGTCGTGCACGAGTGGGGCACCAACACGATCGTCGTCGGCACGGATGGCTCGCTACAGCGCGGGCTCCACCACGAAGAGGAGGACCTCCCTGGCTTCGTCATGGATCGCGGGAAGGCTACCAAGCTCGGCGCGCCGGTCGAGGTGAAGATGGAGACGCCTGTCACGTACTTCTACTCGCCGTCGCCGATGACCGCGCAGGTGAGCGTGCAGTTTCCGCTCGGCGTGTTGACCCAGTGGTACCCGCAAGTGCAGAGCTTCTATCCGTTGCTCGCGCATGACGCGAACGGCGTGGTGGACGATCCGGTCCTCAACCCCAACTTCAAGTTCGGCACCAGCTCGTGCCAGGAGCACTACTCGCAAGCGACGAACGGTTTGCTCGATTGGGGCCAGGTCTCGATCGGTCCGCGCGGCGCAGGCAAGATGCTCTTCGAGGACGCGCCCCTCGACAAGTTCAGCTGGTCGTTCGCGCGCCAGGTCGACAGCAATCCCGTCACGGTGAGCAACACGGCGGACAAGGTCGCGCAGAACGAGAAGTTCCTCTTCTACCGCGGCCTCGGGAACAACCCGCTGCCCGTGAAGGTCACCGCGACCAACGACCAAGCAGGCTACGACGGCGGCGTCACTCTCTCGTACAACGGCGACGCCAAGGGTCCGCCGATCGGCGCGGTCTATGTGCTTCGCGTCGGCGCGAATGGCGGCGCGTTCAAGGTCCACCCCGAGGGCATCTATGGCAACTCTTCCCTGACGGAGACTGCGCCTTCGCTCGACGGCGCGATGCCGCTCGATGCGTTCGCCGACGCGCTTGCCAAGTCGATGGTGTCGCAGCTCGACAAAACAGGGCTATTTCACGACGAGTCGGTCGCGATGGTGCACACGTGGGAGCGCCAGTGGTTCCGTACTCCTGGAGTGCGCGTGCTCTACTTGTTGCCGCAGACGTACACGGACGCGCAGATCCCGCTCACGATCACGCCGCAACCTGACGTGCTCACGCGCGTGATGATGATCCGCGTCGAGGTGCTCACGCACGCCATCGAAGAGACGGACGCGAAGTTCGAGGCGTGCCTCGACTCGCAAGGTCTCACCGGCACTTGCGCGCAGCACTTCATCGGGCTCGGTCGCTTCGCCGAGCCGAGGCTTCGCCGCGCGATCGCGACGACGGGCTCGAGCAAGATGGCACTAGCGCTGCTCGGGCAGATCCAAGGCGCGAACGTCGCGGTCGCAGGTCAGTGAACATGGCACGCACCGAGATCATCTTCGTCTGCGTCCTCGGTCTCGCCGGCTGCGGCGGGACTGACGTCGCGACGATCACGGACGCGTCGATTTTCGACTCGCCATCGTCCGACTCCTCGCTCGCTGACTCGTCGAAGGTCGACTCGTCAGCGCAAGACTCTGGAGCGCTGGACTCCAGCGCCGACACCGGCTC
>JANYHY010000336.1 GCA_025362165.1 Myxococcales bacterium
GGGGAAGATCGCCGCCATCGAGTACGCGCGCACGGCGAAGGTGCCGTTCTTCGGGATCTGCCTGGGCATGCAACTCGCCGTGATCGAGTTCGCGCGGCACGTCGCCGGGCTCGCGGGCGCTCACTCTGTCGAGTGCGACAAAGACGCTGCGCACCTCGTGATCGATCTCATGCCGGACCAGCGCGGCGTGCGCAACAAGGGCGGCACGATGCGCCTCGGCGCGTTCCCGTGCGTGCTCGAGAATGGCTCGGTCGCGGCCGAGGCGTACGGCGCCACCGACGTCTCGGAGCGTCACCGCCATCGCTACGAGTTCGCGAACGAGTACCGCGATCGTCTCGTAGACGCGGGGCTCGTGCTCTCGGGCACGTCTCCAGACAAGCGCCTCGTCGAGGTCGTAGAGCTCGCAGATCACCCCTATTTCCTGGGCTGCCAGTTCCACCCCGAGTTCAAGAGCCGCCCCACTGCGCCGCACCCTTTGTTCTCGCGCTTCGTGAAGGCCGCCCTCGAGCGACGTGATCTGCGCGCCAAGACGACGAGCGAATCTACGCCCGTGAAGGCCGCAGAGCAGCGCGACGTCAACTAACTCAGACGGTCAGCGCTTTCGCGCTTTGCGAGATTTCGCAGAGATCGTCGCGAGCTTGCCGGACTCCAGCAGCTTGCGCATCTGGCGCTCCATCTCGCGTCCGAAGATGACGCGCACCGCTTCGATGCTCGCAGGCCGCAGCGCTTGGAACACCTTCTTCGGATCGCGCGCGTCGATCTCGCCGGAGTGCGCGCGAGAGACGAAGACGTTGACGATGTCTTCAACGGCGCGCTTCAAGTGCTTGCGCAACAGCGACGCGAGCTCCGCCGAGGTCTCGAGATCCACTCCGGCTGCCTCGAGCCTCATCGCGAGCGACAAGAGCGCCGGGCTCGGCACGAAGAAGACGTCACCCTTGCGCTCGGCGATCTTCGCGCGACACAAATCAGCCAACAAACCTGGCCTGCGCGAGTCCGCGAGCTTGTGCAGCTCTGCGTCGGTGACCGTGCGGCTCTGGTCGTTCGCCCAAGAGGCCGCGAGCTCCACCTCGACGCCCAGCCACTCGCTGATGTCCACGTCGCCGCGATCGATAGCGGTGCACAGATCGCGGATCGCGTCGATGCGCAGACCTTTGTCCTGGAGCTGCGCGATGAGCTCGAGCCTCTTCTTGTGAGCCTCCCCATAGTGCGCGACGCGACCTACGATCACGGGCGGCATGAGCGCGCCTCGCGCTTGGTAGAAGCGGATGGTGCGGCTCGGCACGTGCGTTCGAGCCGCGAGCTCGTCGATGGTGAGCTCGTCGCTCGCGCTATCCACGCCGGTCGTCACGAAGCGATCTCTATCACGCCATCGCTCGGATCATCTCGCGGGGAGAAGCGAGCTTGCCGATCCACGCGAGCGCTTTGCTCAGGGTGATCCCCCACGAGGCTGTTTTGTAGGGCACTCCGTGCTTGGCGCAGATCGCGCGAACCTCGGGCGCGATCTCTCGCAATCGCTCGGGTGGGAGCTGCGGGAACAGATGGTGCTCGATCTGTAGGTCGAGACCACCGCACAAAATCGACACCGGCTTGCTCACCTCGAAGTTGTTCGTGGCCATCACCTGCATCGCGTACCACTCGCCCTTGGCGTGCGTGCGCGTCCCCACGGGCCAGCTTGCGACATCCTCTCCGACATGACCGCAGTAGATCGTCGCGGCGGAGTAGAAGTCGCGCATCGTCTCGGCGAGCCAGTTGCCGAGCAACACCCGCAAGAACGAGGGCCCGGCGAGCAGAGGAAACAGCAGGTAGTTGTACGCGTAGTACGGCAACCACTTTCGGAGCGCGCGTTTGTACGCGAGCCGTTGGCTCTGTTTCGATCGGTCCGGCAGCACGTCCAGGTCGTGCCCTTCCAGGCCGTTCCCGAACAAGACGTCGTGCAACCCCGTGAAGTGAAAGTTCATGAAGAAGGCAAAGTTGGGAGCCAGCACGCCCACCATGAACGGTAGCTGCCATTTGTGGCGCGGCGCCCACGGGGTCTGTGTGGTGAGCCGCGCGGGTCCGAAGTGGATGTCCGGATCGCGACCGGCGATGTTGGTGTTGCCGTGGTGTCGGACGTTGTGACCCTTGCGCCACGACTCTTCATCGATCGGCACGTCCCACGAAAAGCGCTCGGAGTGAAAGCTCCCAACGCCTGGGATCTTGTCGTACGCGCCGTGGAGTGCCGTGTGCCCGATCTCCGTGGCTTGGAGCTGCTTGTGAATCCAGAGGCACCCGACACCCGCGAGGAAAGAGAGCGGCCCAAGGCCGAAGTGCAACATCGCGCGGCCCGCGATCTCCATCCCACGTGAG
>JANYHY010000410.1 GCA_025362165.1 Myxococcales bacterium
CATACGTGAACAGCACGCCTCGTCCAGCGACGCCGAGCCAAGTGGACGATCCCACGAAGCGCGCGAACTTGGAGGAAGACACGACATTGGTCGGGGGCGGCGGCAATGTCGGCGGAGTCACCGCCAAGCCCGTGTCGAGCGACAGCGATCGGCGCGCGGGCGTGCGAGCATCGTCGTGGATTTGGGGCGCGGTGACCGTCGCCATGCTCGCGGCGATCGGCATCGTGGGGACACGCGCGTTGCTCGGGCACTCCACCGCGACGGACACCTCTGCGTCCGTGTTGAACCCGCGACCCAGCGCTCCGCCGCCGTCGACCACAGTGCTGCCATCGATCAAGCCCGAGCCGACCTCATCGATCCCAGCTGTCGCGGTCTCGAGCCTGCCAACACCCAGCACTGCGCATGTCGGGACCGCGCAACATGTTGGTGTCTCTCACACAACGCCGAGCGCCTCGGCATCGGCCAAGCCGAATTGCACGCCTAACTTCACGCTCGACGCCAAAGGCCAGAAACACTTCAAACCGGAGTGCTTCGTTCCATGAGATCTGCGCGCGCTCTCTTGATCGTGGCGGTCACGCTGTCCGCGGCCAGCACGGCCCGAGCAGCGCCTACGGTGCAGCAGTGCATCGACGCGAACGAGAGCGCCCTCAAGCAGAGCGAAGGGCACAAATTGGGGCCGGCGCGCGCCGACTTCTTGACGTGCGCATCCAAGAGCTGCCCCGGTGAAATCAGCGCCGAGTGCTCACGCAAAGTGGAGGAGATCGACGCAGCGATGCCGACGCTCGTGATCGAGGCCAAGGACAGCAAGGGCAACGATCTGGTCGACGTGCAGATCACCATCGACAACGCCGCGCTCGCCCCCCGCTTGGACGGCACCGCCATCGCGATCGATCCTGGCCCGCACGAGTTCAAGTTCACCACCCAAGGCATGCGCGACATCACGCGCACGCTCGTGTTGCACGAGGGCGAAAAGGCTCGACACGAGCGCATCATCTTCACGAGCGCGACGGACTCGGTCACACCAACAGGCGGCAACGGCACCTCGCGTCGCGTGATCGGCATCGTGTTGGCGGTCGTCGGGCTCGTCGGAGTTGGCGTGGGCACGGGTCTCGGCTTGAGCGCGTGGTCGTCGAAGAACAGCTCCGAGAGCGAATGCGCGAGCCCGACGAACTGCAACAACGCCAAAGCCGCAAACGTTGATCACGACGCAGCGGTCCTCACCGCGGCCGGCGCGACGACCAGCTTCATCACGGCCGGCGTACTGCTCGCGGTCGGCGGCACGTTGTTCTTCACCGCCCCATCGGTCACGGTCACGAACAAGAGCGGCGCTCTCTCCTTCGGCGGAACGTTCTGATACGCAGCCCCCTCCCAACCTCCCACACGGCAGGAGAAGAGAAGACTGAGAACTTCCGGCCCTCCCCCATGAACATGGGGGAGTTGGAGGGGGCTGGCGTCGGGGGCCTGCGTCGGGGTCTGGCGTCTATTGGCGCTGCCAATGGCCCAATCCGCAATAGGTGTGAGTCGCCGATAGTCCGTATTTGGTCATTTGCGCATTCGTGCACGCGCAGATGTTGCCGTAGTTGCCATTCCAGAGATCGTAGCCGTACGCGAAGTTGAAGGCAGAGCTCCCGCTCATTCCGTCGTTCGGGTACCACGAGCCTTGGGAGCCCGTCGCGCAGTCGTATTGTTGGAAGACGCACTGTGAGTTCGTCACCTTGTTGCAGACCTCGTGCGCCTCGCAGCTGTAGTCGCCCACCTTGCAGTTGGCGACGATGGGCGCGTGTCCCTCGACCGTGATCGTCAGGCCCGCGATGCATTTGCCTTGTGAGCAGTTCGGCGTCATGCCCGAGCAGACCGTGCCGCAAGTACCGCAGTTCGCGTTGTCGCTCGACACGTCGACACACGCGCCGTTGCACCAGCCTTCATCCGGCAAACAGCAGTGGCCCAAGGTGCACGCTTGATCGGACGGACACGCGGTCATGCAGTCGCCGCAGTGATCGTGGTCTTGCAGCGGGTCGAAGCAGATGCCGTTGCATTGGAGCTTGCCCATGCACGTGACCGTGCATTTGGATGCGACGCACGCGGCCGTGCCTAGATCCCAGGGCGTCCCCGAGTCGTTCGACGGCGCGACTCCGCTGTCCGGCAGCGGGTTGCCGTTGCTGGGATCGAGTCCGCCCGCGTCCGCCGTGTTGCACACGGTCGTGCACGTGCCGCAGTGACTCGGATCCTTTGTGAGGTCCACGCACGCTTGTACTGCTGGGCATTTGACCTGCGGCGTGTCGCACTGATTCTTGCAAACGCCAGAGGCGCAGACCTGGCCCCCAGTGCACTTGTGACCGCAGCCGCCGCAGTTGTTCGGATCGGCGGTGACGTCTGCATCGGGACACGCGGAGCTGTCGATCGCGGGAACGCCCGAGTCCGTGCCGTCGTCCAGCGGAGTAGTCAACGCCTTGGCGCAGCTCACCGCGATCAAGAAGAAGGCGATCGACGTCCCTGCGCTCAGTCCAACGATCGCTCGGCGCATGTCATCTCCTCGAAGTCATCGCACTCTTACGCGCGACGATCCGAAAGTTTAGCGCGAAATCGGTACAATGACGCAATGACGGCATCGAGGACGCTGGCGGCGATCAGCGTGGTATGCGCGATCTGGCCTATTTTTAGCGCTTGCAGCACATCTCCCGCGCCCGCGCCGCTGCCGAGCATTCCGTGCACTTCGGCCGCCATCGGCGACGCGATGGACTCGTTCGCGAGCTCCGACGTCGCGGTATCGATCGACACGGGCGGAGACGCGAGCCTCGAGCTCGTTCGCTCGGATCTCGCTCGGTACCTGTCGGCGATGTGGGGCGGTCCGATCTCCGTCGGGAGCGCAGCCGACACTTCGCGCAAGATGAACGTCGTGCTCTCCACCAGCGCAGACGCGCAAACCAAGACCGCGCTCGCGGCGGACAAGACCTACGCGATCGTCAGGACAGACACGTCCGTCATCGTCGCCGCGCATGACGCAGCCGGCCTCGCCTACGGTGCGTACGCGCTCCTCGAGACGCTCGGCGCGCGGTTCTTTCATCCAAAGCAGGAGTTCGTTCCCGCGTTCTCTGGTGTCCGCATCCCAAAGACACTATCGATCACGCGCGCGCCTTCCGCTCTCTCTCGCGGCATCCAGTTCCATACGCTCCACCCCATCGAGTACTTCAAGGTCTTCTTGGAGCCGAGCGAAGCGAACCTCGCAGACGCCAAGCGCGTCATCGATTGGCTCGTGAAGACGGGTCAGAACTTCCTTCAATTCGTCCTCCTCTCGACGGTCGATTGGGCGGCCTGGACTCCGCACGCCCGGGCGATACTCGATTATGCGCACCTGCGTCACGTGACCGTTGGGGCGGCCGTGCAGACGTGGGGTGGGTCTTCACTGCAGAACAATTACGTCTTGGTGAAGGACGCGGCCAATTGGCAAGTAGAGATGGACGCCGGACTCGACAAGCTGCTGACGCTCGACTGGGACTCCGTGGATCTCGCGCTGGGCGAGTTCTCCAGCGCGGATCCCCAGAGCGTCATCGACTGGCTCAATCACGCCGTGGATCACGTCGCCAAGACCAAGCCCAACGTACTCGTCAACGTGCAGAACCACGTCGGCAACTACAAAGATCTCTATATCCAATACCAAGGTCAGACTGTCTTCTTCTACCACCTGCCGCAGTTCGCAGACTCACGACTAGGGCAAGCTGTGCACACGCTCGCTTTCTATGATCTATATCGAAATTGGGCGACCTACGCGCACACGGACTTTCACCTCCAGCACGACTACATCTTCAAAGAGCTGCCCACCAGGCGCGTGAAGTATTTCCCCGAGTCCGCTTATTGGATTAGCGCGGACGTGGACGTCCCGTTGTTCTTGCCGGAGTTCGTGCACGCGCGCTGGATCGACATCAACACGCTCAACAAGGAGATCGCCGCTCAGAAGTTGCCGGCGCTCAATGGCCACTTGATGTTCAGCTCCGGTCACGAGTGGGGCTATTGGCTAACCGATTATCTGAGCGCCAAGATGCTGTGGCAGCCAGACGCCGCTGAGGACACGTTCTACGCGGACTACGGCGCGGCGTTCGGGAGCTGCGCCTCGGACGTGACGGCGAGCCTCTCTGCGTTCAGGGCGCTCCAAACCAAGTATCTCTTCGACGCGCGATTGATGCCTTATCTGCAGGGCGAGAACGCCGTCGTCGATCTCGGATACACGGTCGGCCTCGAGACGCACGCCAAGCGCATCGAGTTCGAGGAGGTCCTCAAGATGAGCGAAGCGGACCGCGCGACGTTCGACGCGAACGTCGTGAGCAAGCTCGAGGCGATGGCGGGCGAGGTGAAGCCGATCGAGGACGATCTCGCCGCGCGGTGCCGCGGATCGGACGCATCGATCAAGCCCTGGTGCGATGAGCTCTGGGACGGAGTCGCGATCGTTCGCAATCGCGCGCAGCACATCGCGCACCTCTTTCGATCGATCCTGGCTCACGCGAACAAGGCGGATGGCCAACCCGAGCTCAGCAAGGCGCAGACGCTGACGGCGGAGGCCGCAGCCATCATCCTGCGACGCGAAGCGCACTATCGATTTCCGGACGGGCGCACGACTGACGCCTATTTCAACCCCACCGTCTACGCGTTCGGTTATCTGCGACCCGCCCACGGTCAATGTTATTGGCACCGCCGAGAAGAGCAGGTCGCGTTCCTGCTCGATCCGACGAACATGACGGGCACGCCCGCGAGCTCGTCTAGCGTTCCGTCGTGTCAGAACTGAGTCGCGCTAATGCTCATTGTGCGTGCGGCTGCCTAATCCTCGTCTAAGCTCCGTGGCATGCGCTTTCACTCTTCATCTTCTTTTTTGATTTCTTTCTTGGTCGCCGGTTGCGTGGGAGACGCCGCGGTCGTTGGACCGCCCCTCAAAGACGCCTCGATCGCCGATCAGGTCGTCGCAGACGGAGGGCCTGGCGCAGACGCCGCAGACGCCGCGCCGTATGATCCGACGTGGACGCTCCCGCTGCTGAAAGGGATCTCGCTGACCGCGATGGCCGTGGATCCGAACGGCGACGTCTATGTCGGCGGGGCGATCTCCGACACGTTCTCGCTCGACGCCGTGAACATCTCTTCCACGCAGAAGAGTGACGGCTTCGTATTGAAGCTGGATGGCAAGACCAAGAAAGCAGTTTGGGGAAAGGTCATCGGCGGATCGGGGAACGACGGGATCATGTCCATGCAATTCCAAAGCGGCGCTGTCTACGTGTTGGGAACGACGGACAGCCCCTCCGTGGCGTTCGCGAAGAGCACACTGACGATCCCAGTCGCCATGCCAAGCGCGACGCGCAGCTTCATGGCCAAGCTTGATCCGACAGACGGCTCGGACATCGTCACGCTCTCGCCAGACTCTTTCCGCAATGCCAACACGTCGTTCTCGAGCTTCTGCGTTTCCCTCTCGGTCGTCGCCAAGAGGATCGCGATTGGCTGCATGTACTCCGGCGCGGGCTTCAGCAACGGGAGCCCCACGCCCCCCAACCAATCGAGCGCGATCGCAGTGCTGG
>JANYHY010000348.1 GCA_025362165.1 Myxococcales bacterium
GTCTCGGCGTTCGTCGGCGCGAGCTTGGCCATCCCCTCGGTGCCCTCGATCGGGCCCGGCGCGACAGAGTTCACCCGGATGCCGAAGCGCGCCCACTCGAGCGCGAGATCGCGCGTGAGCTTCTCGATGCCCGCCTTCGCAGCGCCCGCGTGACACTGCAGCGGCGTGGGCACCTCCGCTTGCGTGGCCGTGATGCTGACGATGGCGCCGCCCTTCTTCGAGAGGTGCGCGAAGGCAGCGCGACACGCGTTGAAGGTGCCGCAGAGATCGATGTCGATCACGGCGCGGAAGCCGTTCGCGCTCAAAGAAGCCGCAGGTGCGAGGAAGTTGCCGGCCGCCGAGTTCACGAGCACGTCCAGCGAGCCGTGCTCGGCCGCGCAGTCGTTGATCGCCTTCTCGAGGCCCGCGTACTCGCGCACGTCACACGGGTGCACGCTCGCGACGCCGCCCTTGCCGCGGATCTCGCCGGCGATCGCGTCGAGCTTGCCTTGGGTGCGACCGAGCAGCGCCACCTTCGCGCCTTGCTCGGCGAGCCGTTTGGCGATCCCCGCCCCGATGCCGCTGCCTCCACCGGTGACGAACGCGACCTTGCCCTTCAACAACCCCGAGACGAACACCGATGACATGGTTCGACCGTGTGTATCACGCCGCGATCGGCTGCCTGTCGCGAAACACTCGTCGCCAGAGCGGGTAGCTCCAGCACAAGAACACGAGGTGGCTGGTGACGATGCGCACCAACCAGTACAGGTGAAGCGCAGAAGGGAACATGCGCAGTGCGAGATCGTAGAGGACGCCGTTCAGCACGAGCGCGACGAGCTCCACCGCGGTGTAGCCGAGCGCTTGACGTGTCAACGAACCGCCGCGCGCGCGGAACGCGAAGTGGCGGTTGCCCAAGAAGTTCGCGACGCCTCCCGCGACCAGCGCAGGGACGTTCGCCGAGTGCGCTGAGAGGCCCAACCCGCTCACCAAGAGCGCAAGCACGCCCAGGTCCACACCCGTCGCTAGCGCACCCGCCAACCCCGAGCGCAACCACTGCAACAGCTCTCGGAGCCAACCAGGCTTGTTCATGAGCCCTGTCTTTGCAACATGAGGACCACCTCACATATTGCAAAACGCGCTAAAATAAGCCGTATTCAGGCGGTAGGGTGGTGTCGGGTGTGAATGGTTCTTCGCGACTGATGCGAACCAGCATCACCCTTTCGCGCGTTCTGACCGAGTCAGTGCGGAGGGCGATTCGCCTTCGCGTCTTGGTCCGCGACGTCTGCGAGGCCTGCGAGATCGGCCAAGCGCGTCGGATGGAACGGTGGCCGCGGCGTGATCGGAAGGTCTGCGGTGCCGCCGCGCTCGACCAACAATTGTGCGCACAACGCGACGCACGATTTGCCCTGGCACCAGCCCGTGCCGAAGCCCGTGTAGCGCTTGAGCGACTCGAGGTCTTTGTGGCCGCGGCTCACGGCCTCGTCGAGCTCGTGCAACGTCACGTCCTCGCAGCGGCACACGAGAGTCTTGGACATCGCAGCTGATTGTATCGACGAACGGCCCCTATTTTCCTAGTTTGTCGCCGCCATGCATAACGTCCGCCTCATCCACGAGTACCGCTTCGAAGCCGCCCACCGCTTGCCGATGGTGCCGCCCGGTCACAAGTGCGCGCGGCTTCATGGTCACTCGTTCAAGGTGGAGCTCGTGATCAGCGGACCGGTGAACCCCGCCACCGGCTGGCTCATCGACTTCAGCGAGATGTACGACGCGTGGAGGCCGACGTTCGACGTGCTCGATCACCACTACCTCAACGAGGTCTTAGGGCTCGAGAACCCGACGAGTGAGGTCCTCGTGAAATGGCTCTGGGACAGGCTCAAACCGACGTTGCCCATTCTCGAGCAGGTGACATTGTGGGAGACGTGCGAGGCGCGCTGCGAGTATCGCGGCTGACCGCGACGGGCTAAGCTGACAGTATGAGGACTGCACATTTTTTCGCGGCAGCGCTCGTGGCTGCGCTCGTCCCGTCGTTCGCGGCGTGTGGCTCGGACGCCCCCGTCGACGCCGTGTTCGACGCAGGCGCCGACACGTTCGTGCCTCCGGACGGACCGTTGACGTGTCAAGGAGGTCAGACCCTCTGCGGCTCAGCGTGCGTCGACGTCTCGAGCGACCCGCAGAACTGCGGCGGATGCACCAACGCTTGCAAGCAAGGCGACCTCTGCTGCGTGGGCAAATGCGTGAGCGGGGCGAGCTGCGATTTCGCGGTGACCAAGATCACGCCGTTCAAGGGCAACCAGAGCGGCGGCGATTGGATCAAGCTGGAGGGCAAAGGCTTCACGCCCGACATGGCCGTTTACATCGGCGACGGTCGGGCCGCCGTGAAGGTCAACGACGCGACGCACGCGATCATCCAAACGCCGCCTGGGCCGGTAGGCACGTACGACATCTCGATCAAGAACTCGATGGGCAGTTCGCTCACGCGGAGCGCGTTCGTCTATCAAACAGCCGGTTTGATGCTCCCATGGCAGCAGAAGCCCATGGCGAGCGTGCGCGGCGAGCACCCCGGCATCGCCGTGCTCCAAGACGGTCGAGTGCTCGTCGCCGGCGGCACCACGACTCCTGACAACGCGCTGCAAACGCTCACGACCGCGGAGATCTACACGCGCTCAAGCGACATGGTCGTGCCCACCAAGAACAACATGGCGGTCAAGCGCTGGCACGACGCGGCGGTGACGATGCTCGACGGTCGCGTGGCGATTGCGGGCTACGGCGACTGCGCAGGGGATCTTTGCAAGACGATCGACATCTTCGATCCGACGACGGACACGTTCACGCAGTCCAAGGCGCTGCTCACGATCGCGCGGTCGAGCGTGTGGGGCGTGCTGATGGTGGACGGCCGCGTGATGTTCACCTCGGCGCAGTCCGTGAACGAGGCAGGGAGCGTGGACGTCTACGATCCGGACAAAGACACGGTCACGCAGTACGCGCTCAAGGTGCCCCACCACTTCGGACAGCGCATCGTCCGCATGCGCGACGGTCGCGTGATGGTGATGGGCGGCGATGGGTGCGACGGTGTCAATCCGTGCACGCTGGCGCAGAACGTCGCAGAGGTGTTCGACGGCGCCGCTTTCTCCCTGGTCGCGCCGATGCAGAAGGGTCGCTCGCAGTTCACGGCGCACACTCTCCCAGACGGTCGTGTGATGGTGTTCGGCGGTTCGTCGAGCTCTGCGGGCGCCGTCACCAACCCGATGCCTCAGATCGAGTCTTACGATCCGAAGGCCAACATATGGACCGAGCAGACGTACAAGCTCTCCTCGGGCCGAACGTGGCACGCGAGCGCGCTCGT
>JANYHY010000513.1 GCA_025362165.1 Myxococcales bacterium
TGGCGCTGGCAAGACGACCGTCGCGAGCCTCTTGCTGCGCCTCTACGAGGTCGACTCGGGTGTGGTTCGCGTGCTTGGAAAGGACGTGCGCGGCACGGATCGACAAGCGCTGCGCGAGCAGTTCTCCGTGGTGCCTCAAGACGTGTTCTTGTTCAGCGGCACGCTGCTCTCGAACGTCGCGATGAGCGATCCGAGCCCCAGCCGCGAGAGAGCGATCTCGGCGTTCGAGCGTGTTGGAGCGCTGGAGTTGTTCAAGCGGCGAGGCGCCCAGACCGGCGACGGCGACTCTTGGCTGGATGCGCCCGTGGACGAGCGAGGGCAAAACTTCTCGGCGGGAGAGCGGCAACTCATCGCCTTCGCGCGCGCGATCTACCGCGACGCGCCGCTGCTCATCCTCGACGAGGCGACCGCCAGCGTAGACTCCGACACCGAGGCGCGCCTACAGATCGCGCTCGAAGCAGTGATGAAGGGCCGCACCGCGATCGTCATCGCGCACCGGCTCTCCACCATCAAGGCCGTCGATCGCATCATCGTGTTTCATAGAGGCAAGGTCGTCGAGAGCGGATCTCACGACGAGCTGCTCGCCAAGAACGGCGTCTACGCGAAGCTGCACAGGCTGCAGTTCGCGCAAAATTGATGCCGCCTTCGGCGGACACCAACGGCCTTCGGCGTAGCGGAGGTGCCGTTGGCACGCCCCAATTGACGGTCTATTTGCACACGGTCGTGTGGAGCGTGCACACGCCGCCGTCGCAGTTGGCGAAGTAGTCGCACACCTTCGACTTGTCGTTCGACGAGCACGCTTGGCCGTCTGGGATGACCGCCGGGCAAGTTCCTTGGGTCGTCATCGCCGGGATGTTGCACAAGCCGATCGCGCAGCCGATCGCCGCTCCGTTCACGAAACCACAGGCCGCGCCCGGACCCACGGCGCTGAAGCCCAAGCACTTCTTCGTCTGCGGATCGCAGATCCCGTTGAGGCAACCGGTCGACGACATCGAGCAATCGCCGCCCACCGGAATGCCCGCGGCGCACGACTGCTGCACGCACACGAGCGTGTCTTGGCAGTCTTGGCTCGATTGGCATTTGGTGCCCGATCCACCGAGCGCGACGCATTTGCTCGACACGCAAGCGAGGCTCGTCTTGCAGTCATTCGTCGAACCGCAGTCGCCGGCGACATCTACCGAGCCATGCGCGATGCACACGTTCTTGACGCACGAGGCGCCCGGCACGCAAGAGTTCCCCGATTGATTGCATGCGCCACCGAGCGGGACACCCGTGCTGCATTTGCCGCAGGTGGTGGACGCTCCGCCGTCGTTGGACGAACCGATCACGCACACGCCACCCTTACACTGAGTGGGCGTGTTGCACGCGGAGCCGTCCGGTAACGTGCCCGGTCCGAACTGACAGCTGTTCAGCCCGTTGGACCCTCGACAGCTCGGCGTACCCGCGGCCTTCACGCAGTCCGAGAGGTTCTGCGCGTTGATCGCCTCACCTGGGAATCCCGCGATGTCGATGCATAGCGTGTGGAAGCGTGACTTCTGCTCTGTGGCTTGATCGGCAGGGAGGGTCACGCCAAAGCACTTCTGCGCGCTGCCGATGAGCGAGTCGAAGTAGGAGTCGCACGCCGCGCCGATGTCGCCATTCGCGTTGGTGGTGTTGTTGCTGCTCGAGCCGCCGCACGCGACGACCCAAGAGACACCGATGGTGACGACACTTGTGACGACCGATTTCGTAAGTAATGAACGTTGCATGAAGACCTCCCAGTCGCGCCGCACCTTGCCGAAGCCGTGCCAGGCGAGAACGCAGCCCGATTCATTCACCGTTCAGAGTACAGCGATAACGGAGGTTCTCAGCCACATAGTGAATCGACCGCTACAGGGCTCGTAGATCCCATATGAATTTGCTAATCACCGCGTGTACGTGTCCGATCCCAAGATCCCTTTGCCTCCGACGTCACAGCCGCGCATCGCGCGTCCACGTCGAGCAGCCCCTGCGGATGCGGTACGCCCAACGCGCGCAGAGGTGAACCTCGAGGCGCTGCGAAAAAATCTCCGTGTCGTGCAGCGGCACGCGCAAGGCGCGAAGGTGTGGGCGGTGCTCAAGGCCGATGGCTACGGGCACGGTGCACCTGCGGTCGCTCGCACGCTCGAGCGCGCGGGTGCTGACGGCTTCTGCGTCGCGCTGCTGGAGGAGGGTGTGGAGCTGCGAGAGGCCGGCATCACCGCGCCGATCCTCGTGATGGGCGGTTACTACGGGCAGGCGCACGAGGAGGTGCTCGCGCGCAAGCTCGTCCCGGTCGTGTGCGACATGGGTCAGGTGGAGGGCTTCGCTCGCCTCGTAAAATCGGGCGCAGTCGAAGGACCGATCGACGTCCACCTCAAGATCGATACGGGCATGGCGCGTCTCGGCGTCACTCTGAAAGAGCTCGGGGCGTTTGCAGATCGCCTCGGCGACTTCCCCGAAGTGCGCGTGACCGCGTTGATGACTCACCTCGCATGCGCGGACGCACCCACCACCCAAGAGACGATCGAGCAGATGGTGCGCTTCGACGAGGCCACCACGGCGCTCGCCAAGCGCGGAGTGCGGCCCGCCTTGCGACACGCCGCGAACACCGCCGCGCTCCTGCGCGCCGAGGCAAGGCTCGACGCTGTGCGACCCGGCCTCGCTATCTTCGGAGTGGCGCCGAAGGCCGATGGCAAGACGCTCGCCCTCGATCTCTCGCTCGTCATGCGCGTTCGCACCGAGGTCGTCTCGCTGCGTGACGTCGACGCAGGCACTCCCGTCGGGTACGGCGGCCTCTGGAATGCGCCAAAACAAGCCAAGATCGCGACGATCCCCATGGGTTACGCGGACGGCCTCTCGCGCCACCTCACGAACAAGGGTCATGTGCTCGTTCGCGGCAAGCGCGCGCAGATCGTCGGCGCTGTGTCGATGGATATGTCGATGATTGACGTATCCACTATTGATGGCGTGTCGATCGGCGACGAGGCCGTCGTCATGGGCGCGCAAGAGGGACCGCTCGGCCGAGACTTCATCGGCCCTGACGAAATGGCCGCGCACGCGCACACCATCGCCTGGGAGGTCCTCACGTCCATCTCACGACGCGTGCCGCGATTTTATCGCGAGCCATAGCCGCGAAGACTATCTTCTCCTGGCGATGAGTGAAGCCGACGACAAAGACACGCCCAGCGCGGGCGCGATCTCGTCCGTGTTCGACAAGTTGTTGTCGTCGCCGCTCGCCATGCTCGACGACCTCGGCGAGACCGTGATGCTTGGCGGCAAGGCCTTTGTCTGGCTCTTCCGGCCACCGGTGCGCCCTTGGCAGCTCATCGGCGCGATCGAGTTCATCGGCACGGGCTCGCTGTTCATCGTCGCGCTCGTCGGCATGTTCACCGGCATGGCGTTCACCGTCAGTACCATCATCGGCTTCAGGCAGTTCTCTGCCGAGGGAATGGTCGGCGGCGTCGTAGCGCTCGCGCTCGCCCGTGAGCTCGCGCCGGTGTTGGCTGCTGTCGTCGTCACAGCGCGCGCGGGCAGCACGATAGCGAGCGAGCTCGGCAACATGCGCGTCAGCGAGCAGATCGACGCGATCACCACGATGGGTGTCAGCCCCGTTCAATACTTGGTAGTCCCGCGCGTGGTCGCGACCGCGCTCGTGATGCCGCTGCTGGCCATATTGTTCGGCATCACTGGCATGTGCGGAGCTTATGTTGTGGCGGTCGTCTGGCAGGGCATCGACCCAGGCGTCTTCGTGGACAAGATCCAATCCTTCCTCCACTGGGGGGACATCCGCATGCTCCTCATCAAGGCGGTAGTATTCGGTTTCATCGTGAGCATCATCTGCTGCAAGAAGGGCTTCTACGCCTCTGGAGGCGCCCGCGGCGTCGGTGAAGCCACCGCAAAAGCGGTCGTCTCGAGCATCGTCGCGATCTTCGCCGCCGACTACATCGTGACGACTCTTCTCACAGAGATGTAGACGCGGCCTATCTCGCGCGATCGGTTCACGCTCGAGGAAGCGCCTCTCCATCGGGTTTCGAGCGACCGTGACAGAGAAAACTACTTGGCAGGCAAGACCACATTATTGAGAGTCGCAACATTGGCCCCCGCAGGGTACCCATAACTCACCCAACGACTAAACTTGGGATTGTCCTCTTCATCCGGCTGCCAAGTAATGGGGCTCCCCCAACCCCATACAGTCACGCCGAATCGACCCTTTCCAGCTCCGCCGTCGCCCGGCAAGTCGCTCGAAATGACGTGGACTCCGTTGTTGCAGTTACCCACGCCCTGAAAGTTGCCAGTAGAGAGATCCACGCGCGTGAACTGATATTGGCCTGCGCCGTCGATGCTCTTCCAATTGCCAAGTAGCCCAGCGCAGTCGAGCGTGACGTCTGGATAGACGCCTTGGTCCTTCGCGCGGACGATGACGAGGTTCGTCTCTGGATAGGTGGGATCTGTGAAGAAGGTGTAGCGCGGCAGGTATTGCGCGGGAGAGATGACGTTCACGAACTCGGGGTCGCCCTCGCCGTCA
Organism: Myxococcales bacterium; assembly: GCA_025362165.1. Classification (GTDB taxonomy): domain Bacteria; phylum Myxococcota_A; class Polyangia; order Polyangiales; family Polyangiaceae; genus JANYHY01. The sequence goes on from JANYHY010000513.1 coordinate 4,526, forward strand.
TAAAACTCTCCGCCTGTCATGTAGCTCGCGAAGTAAAATGGGTGATTGGCGTCTTGGCTGCGAATGACGAACGGTCCTTGGTTGTTGAACTCGAGGAGCTGTCGGGCGTTCACCGTGGTCGGGACGCCGATCTGAGGTGGGTCGTAGGTGAGCTGCGTGCCGTCCACCACACCAACGATGCGCCAAGGCACGTACTCGTCGATTTGTTTGTCACGCGAGCGGTATCGAACGGCCGTGTACTCGCTGCCGAGCGAACGGATCGGCGGGAGCATTTGTTCGGCGCTGTCTGCGCGGATGCGCGAGGTAGG
>JANYHY010000358.1 GCA_025362165.1 Myxococcales bacterium
ACCGCGTCGGGGTCGGAGTCGAGCGCACGCTCGAGGAGAGCGGCCGCGCCCTTAATGTCGCCTTCGGCCGCCGAGAGGTCCGCGGCATCGCACAGCAGCGAGGCACGAGCGCGAGGCGAACGTGTCGCCTCGCCGAGCGTCGTCGCCGAGAGGATCGCTGCGCGTCGATCGCCGAGCTCGGACGCGACCTGCGACAGCACGAGCGCAGCCCCAACGCTCGAGGCATCGATCGCAAGCGCCTCACGGCAACAGTCCGCAGCCTCACGCAGAGCGCCCGCTCGCTGCTGCATCCGCGCGAGATCGACGCGCAGCACGATGCGCTCGGTGTCGTCGGCCGCTCCCTCGAGACGACGTCGTGTCGCCGCGATCGCCACGTCGAGAGCGCGGCGATCGCCGAAGACGGCCTTTGCGCGGGCGCGACGCGTGAGGTCGTCGAGCACGACGGCGTCGCGCGAGCCAAGCGCGAGGAGGCGATCCCACGGCGCGAGATCGTCGCCTTCGGGGAGCGTCCAGGCGACGAGCGATGCCAGCGCACTGAGCATCACCTACACAGTGACAGAGGATGATGTCCGGGCGTTCACGAAGTCGTTTCTCTGGAGGCGCCTCAAGCTTCTGCTCATTTTTCCGGTGTTCTTCATCCTGCCGCTCTGCGTTCTCGGGACGATCATCCGGGTTGGGTGTGGCTATTCCTCGGTGACCCGCCAGCGGTTCACCGGGTAGAGCCTGTCCCGCTCCTGTTGCAGGTGGAACCGCCAGTGGGCGTGGCTATTCTTCGGTGACCCGCCAACGGCCCAATGGGTAGAGACGGTCGCGCTCGCGGCGTAGGTGGAATTGCCAGTAATCGTCGAAGTCGCCGCTGAGGTAGATGGCCCTCATGCGAAGCATGGGCTCGGACGTGGCATCGGGCGTGTAGAGCGCCCAGCGCATGCCTGACCGCTCCATGCGGTCGTTGACGATGTTCTTGCAGGCGCCCTCGACGGAGCCGCTCGCGATCGGCAATCCGAGGCGTAGGTACTCGTCGTACTTCATGCGCTTCTTGTTCTTGAGCAGGTAGGCGGTCGCGGTCTTGATGGTGGCGTGCTTCGTGGGCGAAAGGCCGCGTATCGTCGCGCTCCCGCGGATGCCCTGGACGACCTGGCTCACCTTGCCGCGCAGGATCGCCAGCACGCGCTCCTTGACCCACTCCTCCGCCTCGACGGACCACTTCGGGTGGAAGCAATGGGCGCACGTCCAGAGCCTCTCCAGGCCGTGCATGAGGTCGAGGATCGGGACGCACCATTTCAGCACGCGCGTGGTGCGAAGCTGGAGCGCGCGCTCGCCGTCGGTGAGGACGGCCAGGATCTTCTTGCGCTTCGGGTCGCGCTGGTAAAGCTCGTGGGCGACCTCCGCGAATACCTCGTCCTTGTCCTTCAGCAGGCTCGCCCAAACCCGCTTGTGCTCGGGCCCGGGCCAGCGCGGCGCTTCGGGGTCCTTTGGGACGAGGCTCGGGCGCTTGCGGAAGAGGCTCTCGACGACGTCCTCGGGCGTTCTCACGCGCGGCTCCTGCGTGAAGACGGCGGCAACCGTTGCCATGCGCTTCTTGTTGTCGCGCTCGTTCTTGCCACGGCTGAGGACGCGAAGATCCTCCTTGGGGTGCACCATGGGGACGCCCTTGCAGTCGACGCCGGCGACGAGGATCGTGCCCGTCGCGGAGGGCGGCGGCAGGCCCCGGTTCCGCCCCTCGTAGAAAGCGTCGAAGTCACGCGCCACGTCCCGAAGAATGTCCTCGGCACTCTTCTTCGAGACCGTGAGCCCGGTCCACTCGTGAACGCGCTCCAGCGCCTCGTGGTACGGTCCCTGGATCATGCCGACCGTAAGCCGCCTCTGGACCTCGTAGCTGAACGTCCTCGCCGGGATCTGGGCCTGCTCGTCGAGCGGGTGAACGCTCGCGGCCTCGTCGGCGTGGTAGGCCAATCTGTGGAGCACGAGCCCGCCGAAGATCGTGAGCACCCTGCGCCGGTGCCACCGTCGCTCCCCGTGCCGCCGAGCGTGTTTCTGACGACCCTTGCCCTCCAGGACCTCGATCGCCGGCCCCACGTCGCCCGGTCCGCGCTGGTTCATGTGCGCCTGGAGCAGGAGCCGCTGAGCCTCCCGGCCCCGCTTCTCCTGCTCTCGCTCGACGGCATCCAGCGTCAGCACGAGCGTCGCGGGCGACAACATCCAGCGTTCGAGATCCGCGAAATGGGCGCGGGCCTGCTCAAGGGCGGTCGGATCGGCTACAACGTGGCGCAGCTTCACGGCGGCACTCATGGGTGGGTCCCCCGGGGTCTGTGGTAGGTCAAGACCCACATCATCCCGGGCGGACCCGCCCTCCAACAGCACTTTGCCGCGCACGCCGCAATTCAGGCCGTTCTTGGGTCATCGCAAAGTAGCCACGCCCGACTGATGCTGCCGTGGTCAACTCGGTCAAACACACGGCAAGAGCGAGGGAGGGAGCGTGCCGGAACGGTGAGCGCGAACGGCCTGCTCAAGGAACTCAAGGACGTTCCGCCGTTGCTTCCTCAGGCAGGCGGCAGCGGTGAGGATGCGGGACACGTAGGTGCAGCCGCCCACGCTCTGGCAGCCGAACGATCCCTTGCGCCAGAGGACCGCCTTACGGAGGTCGCGTTCGCCGCTGTTGTTCGTGGGCTCAACGTCTGGCAAGGACACGAACACCCAGAGACAGGTCCAGAGCGGGATCAGCCTCGCGCAGAGGCCAGAGGCCTTCTGGTGCGAGTTCTGGGTTCCGTCGAGCAGGAGGAGGAAGAATCGCTCCTGGATCGGCGCCATGAGCCGGCGAAGACTGGAGCGGTTGATCTCGCCCTGTTTGAAGCGGTGCCAGAGAGCGAAGATCGCCGTGACCTCGGCGATCGCCGCGTTGCCGAACACGGCTGCTTGGCCGCCTCGCAGCACGAGTTTCTCGAAGTCGCGCTTCAGATGAGCCCAGCAAAACTGATGGAGCCGCTTCGGGTGGCGAAGGTAGGCGCCCCAGCGGTCGGTGACGAGGCAACCCGCGAACGTGCCGAGGAAGCGAACGAAGGCGGCGCGGTTCCGGCGCGGGTCGATCCAGAAGACGGCGAGCGTCGTGGTGACCGCGATCCAAAGCCATGCGCGCTCGGATCCTTTACGCCAGCCGGTCTCGTCGGCGTGGACGACCCCAGCGTCACGAGTGGTCTTCAACGCCTCGTCGTATGGGGCCTTCAGGGCGTCGCTCGTCGCCTGCTCAAGCGCTGTGATCGTGCCGAGGGCGAGGTCCACGCCGAAGAGGTCCTTCACGGCCTCGACGGTCTCGCGGCGGCTCAACCTGTAGCGCCCGGTGAGGAGGGCGACCCTCGCCTGGAGCCCGGGGCCAAAGGCGCTCGCCGCGACGTCGGGAGGGAGTTCGGCGCGGGTCGTCTCACCACAGCGGTCGCAGGCTATTCCATGAACCTGATACTCGGTGGTGACGAGCTTCGGCGGCGGGACGTCGGTCGTCTGGTGCCGTATTGGCTCAGGATCCCGGTCGTCACGCTTCTGCCGCAATGGCGCACGACACCGGCGGCACGCCTTGGGGACAAGCGGCACGACGCGATCCACCTGGTCGACGGGCAAGAGCGGCCGAGTGACGCCCTCATGCCCTGGCTGCCCGCCCCGCTTCCGTCCGGTGGGCGCTCGCACTCTGGCCGCCGGCTTGTTCCACGGCGGATCCGACGAGGGTGGACGATCCGAGTTCGCCGAGTTCTCCTTGAGGCGCGCCTCCAACTCGGCGAACCGCTTCTCGAAGTCCGTCAGCTTTGCCTTGAGCGCGGTGTTCTCAGCCACAAGCTCGGCGACGCGGCGCTCAAGGGCGCGCTCTCGCGAGCTTCGGGTTGTCGAAGGAGGAACGGTCAGCGTGGCGGGCACGCCCGTACACGTACAAATACGATGCCACGAATCTCGCCCGCGTCCGGCCTGCCAGGCTTCCCGCAAGGGATGCCGCTTTGGCAGTTCAGCCCGTCAAAAGATGTCGAAAGGGCAGGCGACCCTCTGAACGGTTACGTCGTTCCTTGGCCTCGTCTGGTGGCGAGGAGCGTCGGACGCGGCCATCCTCGTCGCCGTGCCTCGGATCTCGAAGACGCTCGGACGTAGCACCGCGTTCGCGCTGACGATCCTTCTC
>JANYHY010000580.1 GCA_025362165.1 Myxococcales bacterium
TCGTCGACACCCATCTTGCGCAACACGCACTCGATCGGATCGCATAGTCCCGTCGCGATGCCGATGAGCGGTAGGTCGCCCTCCAACGCCTTCTTCGGCAGTCGCGTGACCTCCTTGTCGACCACGTTCGGAACGCACGCGCTCACGGTGACCTTGCCGACGCGCCGCCATTTTCCGATTTGAACCACGATGGGGATGTCCGCGCCGACGGGGACGTTGCTCAGCGTGAAGCTGCCGTCCACCTTCGTGGTCGTGATGACGAGCGGGCTCCCTGAAGGCGCCGTGTTGCAGCGATCACACGTAGCGCCGTGCAAGGGCACTGTGGTGGGCGCGTTGGGGATGTAGACAATCGCGTTATAGACAGGGTTCAGCTTGGCAGGATCGAGCACGACTCCAGTGATCGTGGTCGTGCCGCCTCCATCACAAGTGACCTGCTGACACTGAAGGTTCACGCACGGAGGTGCAGTGTCTGCGACAGAAGTGTCTTGACCGCCGCCGTCGTCGCCGTTGGCGTCCCCGCCGTTGTTGACGTCGTTGCCGCCGCCGCTGTCGGGGAAGGTGATGTTGGTGGAGTCATCGCCGCCGCAAGCCCACGCCGCGCCGACACCGAACAAAGCCACACAAGAAAGAACGAATCTACGCACAGTGCACCTCAGCGACCCATGATCGACCCAAATCAACCCCGCGTCGAGCACAATGGTCCGAGCTTAACAGTCTGATGAAGCTCACGGGAGCTGATCACGGGCTGAGCACCACGGCGACGCTGGCGATGTTCCCTGCGTTCGCCGTCACTGCGAGCGCGTCGGTCGTACCGTCTTTGAAGAGTTGCTCGTCTTGCTGGAACATCCCCGGCGCCGTGTTGCGTGCCGTCGCCCTCATATCCCCGATGAAAGACGTCGCCCCGATTGATGCGTAGATGCCGAGCGACATCGAGCCCGTCTTCCCCGTGAGAGTTGGTAGGACGGCGAGCGGGTTGGTAGTCACGCCGCCGGCCGCCGTCAGGATCGATTGCACGTTGCGGTAGATCGAGAAGAGCGCGTACATCCGCTTCGACACTGTCGGGCTGTCCGTGCTGAACGGCCCCATCGGATCGTTGGGAGCCAAGATGTGGGTGAAGACGGTGAGGTTTTCGGTCGCGTTGTCGGAGACGACCTGTTGCAACGTCCAGTTGGCAGGCGCCTTGACCATGACTGGGTACTCGGTGAGGAACGCCACGACGAAGGTGTCACCGTAAGCGGCCATGAGCTTGATCGGCGGAAAGTTGGTCGTCGTCCCCGAATACGGCGTCGTCTGGAGCCACAACACGCTCTTGCGGCTTGCGTCCGAAGCATCTGGCATCGAGGCGTCGACGACGGGAGAGGCGTCCGGAGCGGAGGCGTCGAAGTCGACCTGATCGATGGGCTGACAGGCACCATTGACGCATGTGGTCTTCTCGTCGCAAGGCTGATCGACGCAACTCTGCTGCATCAAGATGGGTAGTGAGAGTTTGGTGTGTGTGACGAAGCTGAGCGTGCGTCGCGCGACGATGCAGCCCTTCGTCTTCGGGTCCGCGTCACACTGGTCAGCGGTCGTCGTGCCGGTGCCCGTGACCACTTTGATCTGCGCGGCTGACAGCGATGCGTTCGGCAGCACGACCACTGACCCGATCGTGTCGCCGTGAGTGCAATGCTCGGTCGCCGGAACGCTGGCAGAGACGTCGCCCGATCCGATACGGATGTTCGTGCCCGCGACCTGCGTGCACGGCATGTCCGAGGTGACCGTAACGGTGACCTCCGTCGGGTCGAGACATGACACGACCAAGAGCGCGCCCAGCGCCCATGTACGCTCTCGGCCGAAGCCACCGAAACGGGACACTCGCATACGTAGGATCATCGCACACCCGCCCGTCGATTGCGCGTACTCCCGATGAGACTGGAGGCCTCGTGCCGCGTCGCGTAACCAGAGCGTTGTCCTTGGTCTCGAGCACGCGATGAAGAGGGATCAAAGCGCACGAGCCATCCACGGACACTCAGAGCCCACCGTCGATATCATCGCGGCGAATGAAGGTTGCGTTGGAGGTGCGCAATACGCGTGGGGAGTCGCGCAGCTCGATCGCGCCCAGATCCACGCCGCCGAGCAATCCCCAATGCAGCGCCATCACGACGAGTACGCGCCGCCCGAGCTCAAGTTCAGATCGATTTGAAATACGCGCAGCGAGCCGACGTCGATCACCGAATAAGTGCCCGTCGAATCGGGCCCTGATTTCGGGACGAGCGACTTCGCTGGACCACGCTTCAGCAATTGAAACGTGCCGTCCGCCAAGCCTCGCAGCGAACGGTATGGCTGATCGTTTCCGCATGGTTTCCTGACGACGGCGTCGGCGCTCGAGGTACCGTGCGTATGCTGCCACTGGGCGCCAAAATCACGGGCCCTGAGTCAGTCGAGCCCGCCGTCTCGGAGCCACTCTCCGAAGCGCTCGCCGATCATGATGGCCGTCAAATGAGTATTGGCGCTCGGCACGGTCGGCACGATGCTCATGTCGGCGACCCACAAGCCGCGCACGCCCTTCACGCGACCGCGCGAGTCGACGGCCTTGCCCATCGGAGCCGTCCCGCATGGGTGATAACCGGAGTCGCACGCGCCTCGAATCCAGTCATGCGCTGCGTCCGACGATAGCGTCTTTGGCCGCGGCCAAATCATCAGTGCCATGTCGCGCATCGGTGAGCGCTGCGAGATCTCATAGGCGAGGCGCATCGAGGTGATCGCGGCGGTGCGATCCTCTGCGTCTTCCAGCGCGCGCGTATGGATTCGAGGTTTGTGGCGGACGTCTGCGCTCTTGTACTCGATAGTGCCGTGCCCACGAGGCTTGCCGACTTGAGTCATGATCGAGACGAGCGGAACCGTGACCCACGGGAAATACAGCACGGATCCAGCCTGGATCTGCATGTCGAGCGGGTAGGGGCGAGAGTCACCCGAGTAGCGATAAGCGGTTTGGATCAATGGGTCATCGAACTTGACGACTCCCGGTTTGGGCAAGAAGAAGAGCGCAGACCCGTGGTGATCGAGGAGCTTCTCTCCAACGGACGCCGAGTCTGCCACCAACTCGACTCCAAGCGCCTGCACACGGTCGCGCGGGCCGATCCCGCTGCGCAACAAGATGCCTAATGTGTTGATCGATCCGCCGCAGAGGATCACTCGATCACTCAACACACGTTCGATGCACCCTGCGCGCTCGACCTCCACACCGATGACAGCTTTGTTCTCGAACAGCACGCGGCGCACGAGAGTGTCGGGACGCAGTTGGAGGTTGTCTCGCTTGCGCACGGTGCGTGTGAGGTACCCGCGCGCGACGCTCACGCGCTCGCCGCCGACCTTGTTCATCGCGTGCGGGCCCCATCCCCATTTGCTTGGGTGATTGTGATCGTCGCATGCCGGCAATCCGTGCTCGCTGCACGCGTCCATGAACGCCGCTTGCCAAGGCACGAGCTCGCCTCGCGTGTGTCGGCGGATCGTGATCGGCCCTGAATCACCGTGCCAATCGTCGCGCACGTCCAGGTCGTTCTCCAATCGCTTGAACGCGGGCAAGCATTTGTCGAACGTCCAGTCCGGTAGCTCCCACTCGTCATAGTCGTACGGTCTCCCACGCACGGCGATGCACGTGTTCACGGCAGAAGAGCCGCCCATCACGCGACCGCGAGGGAAGATGAACGGGATGCGTTGGCCAGTGGTCGGCGTGTGGTGATAACCCCAGTCGTGCCGGTGAATGGAGTTGCGTCTACCGTCTTTGAGGTCTTTGGGTAAATCGATTGGGTAGTCGGGTCCGGCCTCCAGGAGCGTGACTGGCAAATTGCCGTTCTCGGTCCCGCGCGCTGCGATGACCGCGCCACACGCGCCTCCACCGACGATGATCCAAGGCCGCACGTCCGCTAATCCGTTATGTGCTCGTACACGCGCTGCTCGCCGACAGCCAAGATCGTCACTCGGTCCTCACCGAGACCGAGCGAGCTCATGCCTTCGCGCAGCGCTCGCGCGCATTCGCCCGGCGCGTCGTCCGAGTTGATGAAGGTGTCATAATGAATGGGCAGCATGCTCTTGGCGCCGAGCGCGCCGAACGCGTCCAGTGCTTCCGTCGGAGACATGTGCGTGCGCGCCATGAAGTCTCTCGGGTGCAACGGACATATAGGCAATAGCGCCAAATCCAATTTCGGAAACTTGTGGCGCGCAGACTCGAACAACGAGCGATCGAGGGCGGTGTCTCCGCCGAAGTACACGGAGAGACCATGATACTCGAACACCCAGCCGGCGAACGCGCGTGGGTGGATGGCGGCGTCCACGCCGTAGCGTCCGCCGACGTGCGCGACGGGCACGGCCGTGATCTTCACGCCGCGCGACATCACGGACTCCCACCGCTCGACCTCTCGGCTCTCGAAAGCGTATTTGGGCACGGAGGACTGCGCGCCGGGCGGCAAGAGCAACACACCCACTTTGTCTTCGATCATCTCCAACGAGCCGAAGCTCAGATGATCGAAATGCATGTGACTGATGACCACGGCGGCGAGCGGCGGCACGCTCTTGACGTCCAATCCAGGCTCGATCAAGCGCGGCGAGAGCTCACCCACGGCGTTCGTGAACACGGGATCTGTCATCACGAACTGATCATCCATTTGAACCAAGACAGAGGCGTGCCCGATCCAGAGCGCGGAGAGGCGCGCGTCGGAGCGATAGGGATCCTGGATCTTGTTGGCGACCGGGCGCGGCGGGCCTTCATGCGCGAGGTTCGCGATAGTGACGCGTCCGCCGAAGCCGCAGGCTTGCAAAGCGAATAGGGCAGAGAAGAGGAGCGTGCGTCTCATCTAGAAATACCTAATTTGAAGCGCAGTGATGATTTCGCGCGCGACCATCTTGGGCGCGACCGTCGCCGTGAGCCCGAAGACACCAAATAGCCAATACGCGCCTAGCTCCGCAGCGAAGCCATCGCCGCCCGCGGCTCGATAATACGAACCGCCGAGCGACCACGCGAAGGACTCCCCCTTACCAGCGACTGGCAAGTAGAGACGCGAGCCGAAGCGCGCGACCCACCCAGTGCTGTTCTGCGCCGCGCCGCCGATCCACTCCGGTGAGAAGAGGAGCTCGAGCGAGCCTGAATACCGAGCGATCGGCGCCACGAAGAACGCGCGCACGGGCTTGGCGGCCACTCCGAACGACAACGAGAGCGGAGTGACTTGCCAACGCGCGCCTCCGTGCACCGCGCCGGAGCCATAAGCCAATAGGGGACTAGGCACTAGCTGCGTGGCGACCCAAACGACTCCGGAGACGACCGGCGGCACTGGGCCGTCCTGATCACGAGCGCTCGCCTGCTTCCCTGCGGCCAAGCAAGCCGCCAACATGGCTCCAACGAGTGTCCATCTTCGCAAGGCCACGCGACCATAGCAGAGGCTCAGTGCGGGACCGAGTGGTGCGGTGGCAAGCCACAGTTGACTCGTCAAGCGATGAGACGGAGCGACCGCCCTTGCTTCGTGGTGTCTGGGCGGGACACTGAGGATGCGGTATTCAAGGTCTCATGTTCGGGATTTTCAGACGGTGGACGCGACGCGCGGTTCGTGAGCAGCCGTTCCCTGATGAGTGGCGCGCGATCATGGCGAAGAACGTCGCGATGATCGAGACGCTCACGCCGGACGAGCAACATGAGCTAGAAAAACTCATCCTGGTCTTTCTCGACGAGAAGTCGTTCGAGGGAGCGGGCGGGCTCGCGCTCACCGACGAGATGAAGGTGACGGTCGCCTCACAGGCGTGCTGCCTCTTGCTTCACCGCGACACCGACATCTACCCGAAGCTCGACTCGATCGTCCTGTATCCAAGCGCGTACAAGGCGACGAAGCTCGAGTCGCTCGGTGGTGGAGTCGTCGTGGAGAGCGAGCAAGGCCGCCTCGGCGAATCATGGCATCAAGGGCTCGTCGTGCTCGCGTGGGACGCGGTTCGGAGCGGAACTGTGAACGCCACCGATGGACGAAATGTGGTGTTGCACGAGTTCGCTCACCAGCTCGATCAAGAGGACGGCGTCGCGGATGGCGCACCAGATTTGGACGGGAGTGACGCTCGGAAAAGCTGGGCAGAGGTGCTCGGCACCGAGTACGCGGATCTGCGCGAGCATGTCCACGTAGGTCAACGATCGGACATCGACGAGTATGGCGCGACGAACCCCGCAGAGTTCTTCGCGGTGGTGACCGAGATGTTCTTCGAGCGAGGCGCCGAGCTAAAAAAGAACCGGCACGATCTCTACGAGCAGTTCGCCAGCTTCTATCAACAAGATCCTGCCGCGCGCTCTGCCACGCGGCGCACGCGCAAACAGCGCCGAGCGCGCAAGCCATAGTCGCGAGGTGGCTTGCACTTGATACGCAAACGCTGTCTGATCGCGGCCAGCGTCATGCACAATCGGTCGGCTTATTTTGCGGCGCTGTCTTTCGCGCTCGCGGCTTGCCTGTTTCCGGCGCTCGGTGATCTTCAAGGGCCGGGGTCGAGCGCGTGCGCGGGCTGTGACGCGGGAGTTGATGTCGTCAGCGACGTCTCGCTCGCGCCGGATGGCTCGGATGCTTCGAAGCTCGACAGCAGCACGCTCGGCTTCTGCGCGTCACTCGGCGGCACACACAAACTCTGTGAGGACTTCGACAAGGGTTTGTTCTCCGCGCAGTTCACCAACGTGAACGCCAGCATGTCTGCGATGATCGGCTCGGACACCTCGGCGTTCAGGTCGCCGCCCAACTCTCTGCTCGTCTCGCTTGCGCCTCGTCCGAAGCCCGGCGACGACGCCTTCATGACGCGCGTCTTCGTCGACAAGAGCACGTCGGCGACATACTCGTTCAGCGTCCGTGTCGACTCGGTGACGAAGGGAGCCTCCGGGATCCTGGCGGCCATCGTGCTCGACGAAGGCCAGTCCAATTCACACGAGGTCTCCCTCTACACGACTGACACGTACGCCGCGGTCGAGGAGTCGTTCGGAGTTGGGGACGGCGG
>JANYHY010000364.1 GCA_025362165.1 Myxococcales bacterium
CCAAGATCGCCGACTTCGTGCTCGCCAATTTGGAGGACCCCAAGGGGGGTGGTTTCTTCGCACATACCGCGGACGACGCGGCCGTCGGCATCTTCGTCCGCGGTATGTGCGAAGAAACCACCCCCCTTGGGGTCCTCCAAATTGGCGAGCACGAAGTCGGCGATCTTGGTCGCCTGCGCTAGGCGCGCTTCGACGTGCGTCACCTCCCACAAGCCAAGCAGCCCCCAAGCGAACGCAGCGTTGTCTGCGAGGTGAAGCAGCTTGGTCGAGACCTCCGCGCTGGGACTGTCGTGGGTCACTCCGCCGCGCACGTCTGCGTGCGTCGTCAGGATTCGATCTGCGGCGCGCGTCGCCTCCTTCGTCGCAGAGTCGTCTTTGGTCACGCGGGCGAGAGTGCAATAAGCTCTAATGGCCAATCCATTCTCTCGCGCATACTCGTGAGTGTCGACGCGCGGCACACCCAGCGCGAGGCGCTCTGCCTCTGATTTCGAGTAGTATTCGTGCCCCAACATGAAGGTCTTGCCGCGCTCGTGCGCGTTCAAGTCCGCGTCTTGGGTGGCGTAAAACCCGCCTTCTGGGCCGACCAAGAAGCGAGAGACATAACCTCTTATCGCGCGCGCTGTGTCCAGCCACTTCGAGTCCTTGGTGACTTCGAACGCTTCAGCGTAGTTGTCAATCGCGCCCGCGTTGAAATACATCAGCTTCTCGAAGTGCGGGTGGGCCCAGTCGCCGTCTGTCGAGTACTGATAAACGCCTCCCCAGATGGGGTCCATGATCGCGCGCTGCTTGTCGAGGACGATCGCGAGTCGCTGCTTGCTCGTGGCGTCTCCTCTACGAGCGCGTGAGATCAGCCAAGCGTCATTCGTCGGGATCGCCACCTTCTGCTGACGTCCCCAGCCGCCGAGCTCGGGATCCCAGAAGTCCTCGAGCTCTAGCTCGGTCATCCGCGCGATCCACGCGAGCTCCTCCTCTGATAATGGGGTATCGGGGATGGGCGCCACCTGAGTGATGGCCAACGTGGATTGCGCTCCGGTCGCCACCACTCGACTCAGGATGTCCGCGAAATCCTCCGGCGAGATGAACCCCCTGAATTTGCCTAGCTCCTGCGCGTCGGGTGAGAAGATGACCGTCGCAGGCCAGCCGTAATCCGAATATCGTTCTTCGATATCGGGCCGCGCGTCGATATCCACTTTGGCGGCGATGAAGTGCGCCTTCAAGAGCTCGGCGACCTTCGGGTCGTGATAGGTGACCGCCTCCATCACGTGGCACCAGTGACACCACTCCGCCGATCCATCCATCACGACGAATTTGCCCTCCGCCTTGGCACGCGCGAAGGTCTGCGCGTCGAACGCAGCCCACGCCAGCGGTTCCTTTGGAGTCGCGTCGTAGCGCTGCTCCATCGTGAGCGCCGCCGTAGGCCTAGCGGGAGGTGAAGGCGGTGCACACGCCACGAGCGCGACAAGCAGGGAGACACGCGCGCGCAACCTCAGCTCCGCCACTGGTCGCGCCAAGTGTCTCGTCCTTTCGCGGGCACGTGACGATGGTGCCCCGGACCCGTCTCGCGGTGGCTGCCGCCGTGGCGCTTGACGAGGAACTTGTAGTGAATCTCTCGCCCCGCCGAGCTGTCGAACGGGATCGTCGTCGCCCAAGTCTCGTGATCGATCCACTCCAGTGTCACTGCGCGAGAGAGGTCCCACGCTCCGAGCTCCGACGCGTCGCCGCACACGAGCACCTCTTCGCCGTGGGCCGTGCGGATGCCGTGGATCTGAATCTCGACCACGGCGCGACCCTCTGGCAGCGCGCGGGTTTGCTCATATATGGCAATAGCGCGCGGACCGATTGGCAACTTCGCCTGGCCGCTGCGTACTTCGATATCGGGGCCGCCGAGCAAGTCCACGTGCCGACCGTCTGCGAGCTCCAACCCGGTGACCTCGAGCTCGCAAGGTTGATCCGTGCGATTGATGGCAATGGCGACGCACGATCCCAAGTATGCGCGCGTGAACACCCAACGGTCTGGGTCGACCCATTTGGTGCGCATCCCACCGCGCTGCACCGCGACAGAGCGCTTGCGGAGCGCAGCGAGCTTGGCGAGATCTCGCAACAGGGGAGTCTCTTCGAACGAGGACATCATCGGGCGATTGAACGGATCGTTGCCGCCGTTCGTGTCGCAGTGCAGGTGCTGCTCGTTACCGTAGTAGATGCAGGGCACGCCGCGCGCGACCATCGTCATCAAGAGCGCGAGCCGAAATCGGGCTGGATCGTCGCTGATCGAGAGGAAGCGCGGCAGATCGTGGTTGTCGATGAACGTCACGAGATCCGTGGCGTCGCGGAACTGGTGGTCTTGCTCGACCACGGCGGCGACGTCCTTGAAGCCTCCTAGAGAGCGACTCGCGAGCGCGGCGACTACCGAGTTGCGCCACGCGAAGTCCAATATGCTCATACCCGATTTGTTCGCGAACTCGACTGACGCAGGATCCCAAACGCCGCCCTGGAACCACTCGCCGAACATGAAGGTGTCGGGCTTGTGGACGTCCATGTCTCCGGTGAACTCTTGCCAGAACCAGATCGGCATGTGCTTGACGGTGTCCACTCGGAACGCGTCCACGCCCTTGTCCAGCCACTGCTTCATGGAGGTCTTGATGTAAGACCGATAGGCGAAAGACTCTTCGTTGAAGTCTGCGAGGCCGCACAAGTCGCGGCTTTGGACCTGGTGAAGATCGTTCCAATCCGTCACTCCGCCGTGGTGGTGGAACCACGCGCCGTTGTCCTCGTCGTAGCGACAGAGCAGCTCCCCGTCGTCATAGAGCTCGCAGCGCGCCTCGCCGACGTGCGGGTTGGAGTGGTTGCACACGATGTCGAGCACGAGCTGCATTCCGCGCGCGTGCATCGAAGTGACGAGCTCGTCGAACACGGTATCTTTGCGCGAGAAGACGCGCACGTCCTCCGGTCGATCCACCAAATGCTGGTCGAGTCGCTTGAAGTCCTTGGCCCAATAACCGTGATATGCGGACATCTGCTGGCCACCGACCTCGATCACTTCGTCGATCTGATCGAAGACGGGCGTGAGCCATATCGCGCTCGCGCCGAGCTTCTGGACGTAATCGAGTTTGTCGATCACGCCACGCAGATCGCCGCCCCAGTACTTCCAGAAGTTGGTCCTCGACGCGTCGAAGTCGCGCGCGTCCTTGCCTTGATTGTTGTTCGGGTTGCCGTCGAAGAAGCGGTCGACGACGATGAAGTAGATGGTGTCACCGCGGAAGTCACGCATGCGCGGAGCATATCCAAGATTGCTCGCCGTCGGGTGTCGCTCGCATATGCACAGTCGCCGATGGTTTGTCGCGTTCGCCCTTGTTTCTTGCGCCACACCGCAATCTTTGGGTCACGAAGAAAAGTTGGTCACAGTCGCTGCGGCGGACGCGACTCCCTCTTATCCTCCCTCTCACCGAGAGGACGCGTCAGCGCCAGACGTCGCGGTCGCGCAGCTCGATCCGGACGGCAATGACGAGCGCGGAGGCACAGGAGTGTTGCCTCGACATGGGCACTTCGAGCGCGCCAGCCACACTTGGGCGAGCCTACTTCGTATATGTGATCTGAGACCGTTCAACGGCGCGCTCTACGCGGCTCACGCGACGATGCCGCTCGGCGTCGACGGCGCGACGATTACTCGTTATTCGAAGTCGGCTATCGCGGACGGCGGCGTGAAGGGAGAGTCGACGATCGCGTTCGACTGGAATCGCCCTGGCGAGCCGAAGAACGGCGGCGGGTCTGGGCAGGGTTTTCTCAGACTACGAAGTATCGATAATAGACTATTCGTTCCGGACGCAGATCCTCCACACGATGGCTTTGGGATCCTCGACCACGGCACGGAGGGCTACGTGTTCGTCTCTGACCACGACGGCCATTTCGCAAAGCCCACCGGCGATCACTTTCATCCGCCCGCGTTCCCCACTGCAGACCGCGCTGGCGCAGGCGTGATCCCGCGCGCTTATCACGATCTGGACGTCATCTCGTTTCGCGGCCAGCTCTACGCATCGACCGGATCGGTGCCGCCCAAGGAGCGCGCGTGGACCGGGCCGTCCCCGGGTGCGCTGCACGTGGCGAACGCGGATCGTTCGAAGTGGGTTTATCAAATCGGTTATCCCGCGGACGCCACTCACGATGTCTGGCGGCTCACGTTCATGACTCGATTCCGCGACCGCTTGTACGTGGGCATCCAAGAGTATTACCCGCGCGAGATGAACGACTATGTCGTCTTCAGCCCGCCGCCCGAGTCCAAGGAGCTCGCCGTGCTCGACATGCACCCAACCCAAGTGACTTCGCTCGGCGGCGCAGAGACCCTCCGCTGGTACACCGATCGCGGCTCACTGTATTGGATCACGATCGACAAAGACGGGACTGGCAAGTTGAGAGTCACCACAGACGGCCTCACCTGGACCGCGATGGACATTCCACCCGAAGCAGGCCGACCCGCGGACGTCGTGAGGATGGGAGACGATGTGGTGCTGCTCACCGAACGGCGACTCTATACTTTGGATTCGAGCACACTAGCCATTAGCGAAATTGCCTCGTGGACAGACCCGAAGCTCTTCGCCGGAGACGACTTCTTCTGCGCCGCGCCACTCGCGGTATTCGACGGCGACTTGTACGCGGGCTCCCAAAAAGACGGCTCTTTGATGCGCTTCGTCGCGGATTGAGCGATTTAGAGGAGTCGTCGCCAATCGAGGACGTCGACCGTGCGATCCGATAATCGGTATTCGACCGTGCGATGAAGTCCGATGGCGTCTCCACCGACCTCGAGGGGCATCGGTCGCGAGAAGGTCATGCGCACAGCCTTGGTGAACCAGTCTTTCATTCCACGAAGCGGATGCTCTCCGCGCCACAACTTGGGAATGTCGCTGATGGCGCCGTGAGTGGAGCGATCATAGATGCGCACGTTCATCATGCCCAAGAAGCGCTCGGCCCAGGGGAACGCCCTGAAGCGATAACCGTATTCGGGACACGTGGCGACGCCAGCGACGCTCGCGAGGCCGTCGTAGAGGACAGCGCCGTGACCGACGCCCTCCATCTTCACGAGCTTACCGTCGCTCGTCATCGTCCAGACCTCGTCGCCCAGGTTCTCGATGATCACGTTGGGCCGCCCGAACAACAGCGCTTTGGGGGCAGTGCGAAACAGCATGGCGGTGAGGTAGCCATAGACGCTCTTGGCAAATAGCTTCGGCGGGCCCTTGCTCGCGTCGAGCTGATCTTTGTAGTCGTTGAGGACCTGCGCGTCCCAGCCTGCGCCCGCGAAGTGCGCGAGCGTGCCCGAGACGTCCACGAGGCCGAACATGCGGAGGGGGAGCGGGGAGGGCGGCCCGTCGCCGATGAGCGCGAGGGCGCGCGCGAGCTTGGGTGCGCCGACGGAGTTCGCCCACGCGTTGCCGGTCCCTAATGGGATGACGCCGATCGGCGGTAGTGGCTTGTCTTTGGGCAGTACACGCGCCAGACAATTCACGAGGCCCATCGCGGTGCCGTCCCCACCAGCTGCGATGAAGCACGCTGGAGGCGCGTCCGAATTGACGAGCGTACGCAGCCAGTCGATGGCCTCCGCCTCGCTGCGTGTGCGGCGCACGGCGACACCTGGGAGCACCTTCGAGATCTGCGCTGCGATCCGGCGGCCGCCACGCTTTGCGTTCGCGTTCACCAAGATGGCGAAGCGGCTCACGGCGAGCCTTGCTCGTGGAGGCCAGCGGCGATGGCCTCGCGCACCACCACCATCAGCCGATCGCGCCCAGGCTTGCCCTCTGCGAGGAACGCAGCCGTGTCGATGGGCGGCGAGATGGTGACGCGCACGCGTGCGCCGTAGGTTGAGACGAACGCGTGGGCACCGAGTGCGTCTCTTGTTCCAGAGAGAGAGACGGGCAACACTGGGAGCTTCGACTCGAACGCGAGATAGAAGCCGCCCTTCTTGAAGACCCCCATCGAACCGCTCCGGCTGCGAGTGCCTTCGGGCGCGATCCAAACATTGACGCCCTTGGCGAGCGTCGCGCGCGCGACCTTCATGCTGTCGAGCGCACGTTGGCGGTTGCTGCGGTCCACTTCGATGAAGCCCGCCTCGCGCATGGCGCCGCCGAAGATCGGCACCGCGAACAGCTCCTTCTTCGCGATCATGCGCAGGTTGCCGCCGAGCACAGCGAAGAGCACCGGCACGTCGTAGAACGACTGGTGGTTGCTCATGATGACGAAGCGCTTGTCGGGGTCGTAGTTGTTGATGCCGCGCACGTCGAGCTCGATGCCGGCGTTTGCCACGACGCGCTTCGACCATCGCGCGAGCCGCTCGTCGCAGGTGGCCTTGTCGACTCGGTTGAGCGCGGCGTCGACGACCGTCGGCCAAGAAATCGCGAGCGTCTCGTAGAGATTGCGCACGGACAGCGCGAGCGATTTGGCCATGAACGGCGGGGGAGTCTAAGCGGGAGCGGAGCAACAGTCACCGCAAACCACATCCTTACTGTGGGTCTTGCACTTGGGACCAGCGCTGCCTACCATCGGCTCCCTCACGGCATTCGTGGGGCCTATTTTTTCTGCGGTTTCATGCAGTTTCGTACGCACGCAGTCTCATGCGCGTACGACCGAAACCGTGGCGTGAAATTCCGAATGGATGCAGCAACGCGGCCCTCGTGAGTGTGCGAGGGGCGAGCTGGTGCAGGCATCGCACGTAGCATCTCAAGCTTCGGACCACTCAGGTGATGGATGAGCGCATCGACGATTCGTAACGCCCTCGGCCTTCTGCAGGACGACC
>JANYHY010000621.1 GCA_025362165.1 Myxococcales bacterium
TCGGCCCACCCGCGCTGCGCCTCTCTCGCGCGCGCGACGATGCTTGCTACGTCATCGGTTGACGTGGCGATGACGTCGACGAGCGGGCTCAGATCCTTCGGGTTCTTGTCGGCGAACGGAGACGTCATGAGTGGCGACGTACCACACACGGCAACGAAGACGGAGACCTAAGCGTCCAGCTGCCGCTCCACCAATCGCTTGTACAACCCCTCCTCGGCGACGAGCTCCGAGTGCTTGCCCGTCTGCGCGATGCGCCCGCCTTCGAGCACGACGACGCGGTCTGCGTTCTTCACGGAGCTCAGCCTGTGGGCGATGACGAGCGTGGTGCGTCCCTTCATCAGACGCTCGAGCGCTTCTCGCACCAAGAACTCGCTCTCCGCGTCGAGGGCGCTCGTCGCTTCGTCCAGCACGAGCACCTTGGGATCCTTCAAGACGGCGCGCGCGATGGCGACCCGCTGTTTCTGGCCTCCGGAGAGCTGCACGCCGCGCTCGCCGACCGCCGTGTCGTACTTGTCCGGGAACTTGTCGATGAAGTCGTGCGCGTTGGCGAGCTTGGCTGCGGCTCGGATCTCCTCGTCTGTAGCGTCTGGCCTGCCGTAGCGGATGTTGTCTGCGATCGACGACGAGAACAGCAGCGGCTCTTGGGCGACCACGCCTACTTGACGTCTCAACCATTGCGCATCGAGCCCATCGAGCGGCTGACCGTCGAGAGACACGACCCCCGCATCAGGATCGTAGAGCCGATACAACAGCGCCGAGATCGTGGACTTGCCCGCGCCGGACGGGCCGACGAGCGCGACCACCTCGCCAGGAGAGATGTCCAAGTCGAAGTCCGCGAGCACGCGCACGTCTGGGCGCGCCGGATACGCGAACTGCACGTGCTCGAAGCGCACCCGCCCCTTGACGCTCGCGAGCGTTCGGCCACCGGACGGCATCTCGGGCTTGCGATCGATGAGCTCGAAGATTCGCGCAGACGCCCCAGACGCCCGGTTGAAGTCCGCCCAGAGCTCCGAGAGTGAGCCGAGAGAGAACGCGACCAACAGCGTGTACACGAGGAACGAAGTGAGCGCGCCGATGCTCAGCTGCCCACGCACGACCAGGTGCCCGCCGTACCAGAACACCGCGGCGCCAGCGGCGTACGCAGCGAACGAGGCGATCCCGAAGAACGCGGCCGCTACGCGAATACGTGTGATGGCGAGGCGCAATGACTCGGCGACGGCGCGGCCGAAGCGAGCCACTTCGCTCTTCTCCGCGGAGAACGAGCGCACCGTGCGGATGCCGGCGAGCGCCTCTTCGGCGACGTCCGTGGAGCGGGCGAGCGAGTCCTGCACGTCTGCGGAGAGCTTGCGAACGCGGCGCCCATAGCTCACCGCCGCGAAAGCGACCGGCGGCACGACCGCGAGCATCAGCAGCGTCAAGAGCGGCGAGGTGTAGAAGAGCAGCGCCAACCCGCCGATCACCGCCATCAGGTTTCGAAGCGCCATCGAGATGTTCACGGAGACGGCGTTCTGCAGGACCGTGGCGTCCGATGACAATCTATTGGTGAGCTCGCCAGTCTTTTGTCCGTCGAAGAACGCGATCTCCTGGCCCATCAGGCTCTCGAAGAGCTGCTCGCGCAGCCGCGCGACCACGCGCTCACCTGCGGAGGTGAAGGCCATGTACCGGAGTGAGCCAGTGACGCCCTGCACGAAGAAGACGACCAGCATGACGAGCGCGATGTGGTCGATCTTCTCTGTTCCACCAGACTTCATCGCGTCGTCGATGATGAAGCGGATCCCCTGCGGAAAAGCCAGGTTCGCCGCAGACGACAACAACAAGAACACGGTCCCGAGCGCGAGCGCAGGCAGCTCTCCGCGTGCCAGCGAGAGGATGCGCCGAAACGAGGCGATCACCTCCGGCTTCGGAGCGGCTGTCTTTGCGTCAGGCATCTCTCAGGTCTCTGATGCCGCGGCGGCCAGAGGGGTGGCCTTCTTGCCGTAAATGGCAGGAAACAGGAAGCTGGCGGCGAACGTCGCGAGCGTCACCACGAAGAGCGCCAGGAAGTTGGGAAACGCGACCTGCAGCGACCGCAAGACGATCACCATGACCGCGATCGCGAGCCCGAAGACGAACCGATACGAGCTCCGCCCAGGCGTGGTGCGCGGATCGGTGATCATCAAGAACGCGAAGATCATCCCGAACGCGCCGATCTCCGGGAAGAGCACGCCCGCGTAGCCAGTCCAGTGGAACAGGGGCGCCGCGAGCAGCGCAGCGATCACGATGCCGAGAAAGTAGCCAATCGTAATCAGATAAGTCCCGCCGAAGCTCACCGCGAGGATGCCGAACGTCATGACATGCAATATCGAATAGGTGTGGACTGAATATTCGTCCGGATTGAGCTCGAAGGAGTTGAGCGGAAATAGCGCCAACCCAACGACGATCGCGAAGTTCGTCGGGTTGAACACGTGCACGCCATCATGGCGGGTAAATACGTACTTGGAGCCGACCGCGATCACGCTCACGAGCGCGTAGTAGTACCAGAGCGTGGACCGAACGAGGAGCAACAGGCCAGCCGACTCCGAGACCGCCGAGAGCGTCCGGTCGAACGCCGTGGCCTTCGGGTACTTCTTCAACCAATAGTGCAACAAGAGCTCAGCGCCCGCCGCCGCACCGTATCCTGTGACCACCTGGAGCCATGTGCGAGGCAGGTGATATTGAAATATCGCTACCAAGAACAAGGTCAGGTGACTGCCAAATAGGAAATAGCGTCCCTCGATCTTGCCTCCGCGATTGAACGCCTTGTTCGTGACGGACGTCACCTCTCGACCTTGTCGCCACGGCCGCGAATCAGCCTGTTGTATTGATTGCGAGAGAAGGCGAAGGCCTCTTCGGCGCCGTCAGCCCAGACGATGATCGCGCGACCCAGAGGCGCGCCGTTGGGGACGCCGATGACCATGCGCGGATCGTTCTGCGCTTTGTTTCCGTTGGTCGGGTACAGCTCGCGGATGACGCGCGTCTTGCCTGGGCGCTCGAGCTCGAGGCGCGCACCGAACGGGACGCGATAGCCAAGGCCTCCATCGAGATCGAAGCCCACCCACTCACCCTGCGGCGGCGTCACGTTGTGATAAACGAGCGCGTCCGCTCCGACATTCGCGACGACGAAGTCCATGCGGCCGTCGTTGTCATAATCAATCAACGCCAGGCCGCGTCCGTTGAGGCGATCGGTGATGCCGGCTTGTGTCGCGACATCGTAGAAGTGGCCATTCTTCTGCTGAAACAGGCAGCTACGCTCGAAGCTCGACATATAAAAGTTGGGTGGCATCTGCAAGACGTGTTCAACGGCATATTGATCGCGCAGCGCTACGGGAACTTCGTGCAACAAAAAGCGCTGGTACCAAAATGAATATGCGCCGTCGATCTGCTTGACGTCAGGGCCCTGCAAGCGCCCGTTGATCACCATCAGGTCGCTCTCGCCGTCGAGATCAAAGTCCGCGAACTTCGCGCCCCATGAGAAGCCGCAACGGCCTGCCCCCTCGTCCATCGCGACCTCGTCGAAGCCCTTGCCAGGAGCGCGCTTCCACATGTTGTTGTGCGCGCGGATGTAGGGAGGTTTGAAGGCGTTGGTGATGTAGATATCCGGCCACTCATCTTGGTCGTAATCGAATAT
Organism: Myxococcales bacterium; assembly: GCA_025362165.1. Lineage (GTDB taxonomy): Bacteria > Myxococcota_A > Polyangia > Polyangiales > Polyangiaceae > JANYHY01. The sequence goes on from JANYHY010000621.1 coordinate 3,647, forward strand.
CTCCGAGTTCATCGAGCTGTTTCCAGCCAGATCGCGCGAGATATACTCATCGGTGATGTCGACGAACTGGTGACCACCCTTGTTGAGGAACATGTCGTCGCTCGACCAGTCCGTCGCCATCAAGATATCGGGATACCCATCTCGATTGAGATCCGTGAGCCCGATCGCGTGTGTGAACGTGCCCTCGACGAACGTGTACTTCGTACCTGGATCAAAGCTGCCATCAGCGAGCCCATAGAGGATGTGGTCTTGCCCGCCGTGCTCTCTGTCGCCCTTCGTGGGCATGTGCCAGTTGTGATCGGTGCGCTCCGCGTCTGGGAGGAAATTGCCAAAGACCAAGTCCAATATTCCGTCTTTGTCCAAGTCTGCGACGCCCACGCCGTTGGGGTTCGAGCAATAATTGGCCATCCGCTCGGATACGTTCGTGAACGGTTGGTTTGGCCCGTGGCCTTTGAGGAGCACATGGCATCCCCACTTGGCCACCAGCACGTCGGTGTTGCCGTCTCGATCGAAGTCCGCGAACACGGAGAATGACGAGGGCGCGGCCCTGTTGAGGTTCTGCAACTTGAGCTGCGCGGCTTGGTCCGTGAAGTCTTTGCCCGAGTTGTTGTGATAAAAATAGTTGGGTACTCCGTCGCCGTGTCCGGCCGAAAAGTAGATATCCATATATCCGTCTTCATCCAGGTCCACGATCGAGACCGCGGGGAACATGGTGGCCAGATAGACTGGCGGCCCAGGGTAGTAGTCGTGATGAAAGTGAACGCCGAGCGGGCCGCTCACCTCCTCGAAGCGCATGGCAGACGCGCGCGCGACGTCAGCGCTCGGGGCAGGCTCATACACGTTGTCGACGTCTTCGCGCAGGTGTCCGCCGAACACGAGCGCGCCTGCGAGGGAGAACCCGCCGCACAGCGAGAAAACGGGTCGCGGCTTGAACGCCATCGTGTCTTCAGGTTACCAGCTCAGAGACGTGGACGCGTGCGCCGAGGACCGAGCGCGCGCTCTCGACGATCTTGCGGTGGTGCGTGAAGAGCACGACCTGCATGTCACGCGCGAGCTCGCCGAGGCGCTCGAGGGCGGCGGACGCGCGATAGTCGTCGAAGTCGACGAGCACGTCATCGAGCACGATGGGCAAGCTCACATTGGTCTTGGCGAGGTGCTGCCAGCTCCCGAGTCGAAGCGCGAGATAGATCGCGTCGCGTGTGCCATCGCTGAGCGCGTCCACACCGACATCGCCTTTTCCTTGCACCGCGCGCAGCACGGGCTCGTCGTCTTTGCCGAAGCCAGCGCGGAGGCCGGCATAGGTGCCGCGTGTCAAGAACGCGAAGTGCTCGCTCGCACGCTCGAGGATCGGGCCCTGGTTCCTCTCGCGAAACGCCTCGATCTCTCGGAAGAGCGCTCGCGTGGTCTTCGCGTTCACCGCGCGTGAAGGCTTCTCGCACACGCTCGAGAAGATCGAAGGAC